>JABFVJ010000410.1 GCA_013362835.1 Nonomuraea sp.
CAGGTAGGGGTCGATCTTCTCGTAGAGCGTGCCGGGCAGGAAGCCGAGCCGCTCGCCCGCCTCGACCGCCGGCCTGGTCAGGATGATGCGGTTGACCCGCTTCTCCTGCAGCGCGCGCACGGCCTTGGCCATCGCGAGGTACGTCTTGCCGGTGCCCGCCGGCCCGATGCCGAACACGACCGTGTGCTGGTCGATCGCGTCGACGTAGCGCTTCTGGTTGACCGTCTTCGGCCGGATCGTGCGTCCGCGGGAGGACAGGATGTCGAGCGAGAGCACCTCGGCGGGGCGGTCGGAGGTCATGCGCAGCATGGCGATGCTCCGCTCCACCGCGTCGGGCGTGAGCTCTCCCCCGCTGCGCAGCACCTCGACCAGCTCCTCGAACAGGCGCACGACGGCGCCGCTCTCGTCGGGGCTGCCGGTCACGGTGATCTCGTTGCCGCGCACGTGGATGTCGGCCTTGAAGGCGCCCTCGATGACACGTAGCAGCTCGTCACGGGAGCCGAGGAGGCTGACCATCGGGTATTCGTCCGGAATCAGCACCTTGGCTTGAGTGCGCGAGGGAGGTGCCGTGCGTCGGGATTCATGTAGTTCGGACATGGGCAGGCCAGCGGCCTGATGCCTCCCGGTCTGTTCGGTGTTCTTCTCCGCCCATGGTAGCCGCCACCAGGCTCATCGCTCGCGTCAATATCAGCCGGGCGGCCACGTCAGGCCGCGCCCGCCCAGGACGTGCGCGTGCACGTGGAAGACGGTCTGGCCGGCGCCGGCGCCGGTGTTGAAGACGATGCGGTAGCCGCCCTCGGCCACGCCCTCCTGGACGGCCACGGCGTGGGCCGCCTTGAGCACGTCGTCGGCGAGCCCGTCGTCGGCCGCCGCGAGCGCGGCCGCGTCGGCGTGGTGCGCGCGCGGGATGACCAGCACGTGGGTCGGGGCCTGCGGATTGATGTCGCGGAACGCCAGCGTCCTGTCGGTCTCGTAGACGACGTCGGCCGGAATTTCCTTGGCCACGATTTTGCAGAAGAGGCAGTCGCTCACGGCAGTACCCTATCCACAGCGACCGTTCGGCAGTCCGTTGCGAATCGGTAATCCGCGGTGTCGTGCGCGGGAAGATCCGCGCGGTTAGGGTGAGTGTGCGACACTTCAGAGCAAAAAAGACGATTCAGGGTCGGGCGAGCGCCACCTGGCGAGGAACACGACTGGGTAATGCACCCTAAGGAACCGGGGAAACCTTCAGAACCGGAAGAGCGTAAACCCTCTGGGAAGGCCGCGCGTCCCACTGATGTGACCACCGAAACCCTTCTGGCCGACAGGTCGATGGGGGCGGTGCCGGTCGGGTGGGATGCCGACATGGCCGTTACCGCGCTGTACAGCGCGCACTTTCGGTCATTGGTGCGTCTCGCGGTGTTGCTGGTGCGCGACATAGCAACCGCGGAGGAAGTCGTGCAGGACGCGTTCGTCGCCATTCATGGCGCCTGGCGCAGACTGCGTGATCCCGACAAAGCACTCGCTTACCTGCGTCAGTCTGTCGTCAACCGGTCCCGTTCCGTGCTGCGTCACCGCGCGGTCGTCGAGAAGTACGCTCCCAAGGGCCTGCCCGACGCCCCGAGCGCCGAGAACGGCGCGATCGGCGAGCTGGAACGCTCCGCCGTCATCGAGGCGTTACGTGCCCTGCCGACCCGTCAGAGAGAAGCACTGGTTCTGCGCTACTACGGAGATCTGTCCGAGGCTGAGATCGCCCACGCCATGGGCATCAGCAAGGGGGCGGTCAAGAGCCACACAGCGCGTGGCATGGCCGCTTTGCGATCCGTCCTGGAGAAAATGTCATGACCCAGCCCCCCGACGAGTACGGCGACGTCCTGCGCCGTGCGCTCCGCGCGGAGGCGGACGCGGTCGTGCCCTCGCCGGAAGGACTGCAGATCATCCGCGCCCGCATCGAGCGGCGCGGGATCCGTAACCTGTTCTGGTGGCGTGCGGGCGCGGCCGCCGCCAGTGCGGTGCTGGTGGCCGGGACGATCGTGATGGTCGTTCCCGGGCTGCGCTCCCAGGTCCTGCAGATTCCCTCCAACCTGGTGGAGAACTCGACCCAGACGCCCGGCAACTCCTCGACCAGGCTGTCCACGCCGCCCAAGCCGCCCTCGCGCACGGTCGAGCAGCCGTCGGGGCACGTCGTGCTGCCGCCGAGCGAGAGCGAGACGCATCGGCCGACCGAGTCGGCCAGGTCCACCCGGCAACCTTCGCCGTCGCCGTCGCCGTCACCGTCGTCGAGCCCGTGCCCGAGCGGCGAGCCCGCCGACCAGGACTGCCCCGAGATCACGCCGACGCCCACGCCCACGCCCACGTCGTCCGAGGTGACGGAGCTGCCGACCGGTTGCCCGGCCGACGAGTGCCCGCCCGACGACATGCCGACCGGCCCGAGCGACCTGAGCAGCCCGCTGGTGGACGTACCGCACACGACGCCCTGAGGCGACGGCTGAGGCGACGGCGCTACCAGCGGCCGGTGCGGGCGAGCAGCACGGCCGCCGCCGCCACGCCCGCCGTGGAGGTGCGCAGCACGGTGGGCCCGAGCAGCACCGGCACGGCCTTCGCGGCCGTGAACCCGCGCAGCTCCTCCTCCGAGACGCCGCCCTCCGGCCCCACCACGATCACGATGTCGCCGCCCGGCGGCAGCGCCACGCGCGACAGCGGCTCGGCGGCCTCCTCATGCAGCACGAGCCCCAGGGCCGCGTTCGCCAGCAGCCCCTCGACCTGGGCGGTGGAGGCGGGCTCGGCCACCTCGGGCAGGTGGAACCTGCGCGCCTGCTTGCCCGCCTCGCGGGCCGTGGACCGCCACCGGCCGAGCGCCTTGGCGACCTTGTCGCCCTTCCACTGCGTGATGCTGCGCGCGGCCGCCCAGGGAACGATCACGTCGACCCCGGCCTCGGTCATCATCTCGACGGCGAGCTCGCCCCTGTCGCCCTTGGGCAGCCCCTGGACGACGACCAGCCGCTGCCTCGGCGGCTCGACGGTGTAGCGGGCGAGCACGTCGAGGGCGAGCGCGTCCTTGAGCACCTCGCGCACCACGCACTCGGCGACGTCGCCCGCGCCGTTGGTCAGGTCGACCCGCTCGCCCGCGCGCAGTCGCCGCACGGAGGCCGCGTGACGCCCCTCGGGGCCGTCGAGCGTCAGCTCGGGCCCGTTCAGGTCCTCGGCGAGGAAGACGGGGACGGTCACGTCACCTGCCGTTGAAGGCGTCACGCAGGCGGGAGAAAAAACCCTGCTGGCCAGGCGCGAACTTCCCCGGCGGCCGCTCCTCACCACGCAGCCGGGACAGCTCGCGCAGCAGGTCTTCCTGCTGCTGGTCGAGGCGCAGCGGGGTCTCGACGTTGACGTGGATGAGCAGGTCGCCTCTGCCGGACTCGTTGAGGCGCTGCACGCCTCGGCCGTACATGGTGATGACCTGGCCGGACTGGGTGCCGGGACGGACGTCGATCTCCTCGGAGCCGTCGAGCGTCTCCACGGCGAGGATCGTGCCGAGCGCGGCGGCCGTCATCGGGATCTGGACGGTGCAGTGGAGGTCGTCGCCGCGCCGCTCGAAGATCTCGTGGGGCCGCTCGACGATCTCCAGGAAGAGGTCTCCAGGCGGGCCTCCGCCGGGGCCCACCTCGCCCTCGCCGGCGAGCTGGATGTGGGTGCCGTCCTCGACGCCCGCGGGGATGCGGACCTTGATCGTACGGCGGGTGCGCACCCGGCCGTCGCCCGAGCACTCCTGGCAGGGGTGGCGGATGATGCTGCCGAAGCCGCCGCACTGGGGGCACGGGCGCGAGGTCATGACCTGGCCCAGGAAGGAGCGGGTGACCTGGGAGATCTCGCCGCGCCCGTTGCACATGTCGCAGGTGTCGGGGTGGGTGCCGGGGGCCGCGCCGGCGCCGTGGCAGACCTCGCACAGCACGGCGGTGTCGACGACCAGCTCGCGGGTGGTGCCGAAGGCCGTCTCGCGCAGGTCGAGCTCGACCCGGATGGTGGCGTTGCGGCCTCTCCTCGCGCGCGAACGCGGGCCGCGCGTGCCGCCCGCGGTGCCGAAGAAGGCGTCCATGATGTCGCTGAAGGGGAAGCCGGCGCCGAAGCCTCCGGCGCCCGCGCCGGCGCCGCCGCCGAAGGGGTCGCCGCCCACGTCGTACATCTGGCGCTTGTTCGGGTCGGACAGCACCTCGTAGGCCTGCGTGATCTCCTTGAACCGCTCCTGGGTCTCAGGATCGGGGTTCACGTCGGGGTGCAGCTCACGGGCGAGGCGGCGGTATGCCTTCTTGATCTCGTCCTGACTGGCGTCACGGCGCACCCCGAGGGTGGCGTAGTAGTCGCTGTTTGCCACTTATCGACCTCTTAAGATGCAGCCAGGATCTGGCTGACGTAGCGTGCCACCGCGCGCACGGCGCCCATCGTCACGGGGTAGTCCATCCTCGTGGGACCCAGCACGCCGAGCCGGGCCAGTTGGTTGTCGCCAGAACCGTATCCGGTTGCGACGATGGACGCGCCCCGAAGGTAGGGGTTTTCCGATCCGATGCGCACGGTGAGCGCGGACGGGGTGTCTGTCGAAGTCTCGCCGAGCAGCCGCATGAGCACGACCTGCTCCTCCAGCGCCTCCAGCACGTCGCGCAGGCCGGTGGAGAAGTCGGCGCCCGCGAGATTGGCCGCCCCGGCGAACACGATCTTCTCGTCGTGGCGTTCGACGAGCGTTTCGAGCAGCACCGACAGGATCGTGGCCACCGCCGGCCGATCCTCGACGGGCAGCCGCTCGGGCAGGTCGGCGACCAGGTCGGGAACGTTGCTGAGCCCGCAGCCGTCGAGGCAGGAGTTGAGCACCGCGCGCAGGTGGGCGATGCGGGTGTCCTCCACCACCTCGGGCAGCTCGATCACGCGCTGCTCGACGCGCCCGGTGTTGGTGATCAGCACGAGCATGACGCGCCGGTCGTTGAGCGGGACCAGCTCGACGTGCCTGACCGTGGAACGGGTCAGCGTCGGGTACTGCACGACCGCGACCTGCCTGGTGAGCTGCGCGAGCAGCCGCACGGTGCGGGTCACGACGTCGTCGAGGTCGACCGCGCCGGCGAGGAAGGTCTCGATCGCCCGCCGCTCCGCCTTGGAGAGAGGCTTGACCTGCGAGAGCCGGTCGACGAACAGGCGGTAGCCCTTGTCCGTCGGCACGCGGCCCGCGCTGGTGTGCGGCTGGGTGATGTAGCCCTCCTCCTCCAGCGCGGCCATGTCGTTCCTGACCGTCGCCGGGGAGACCTTCAGATTGTGGCGCTCGGCGAGCGCCTTGGAGCCCACCGGTTCGTTGGTGGACACGTAGTCTTCGACAATGGCGCGGAGCACCGCAAGCTTCCGATCGTCGAGCACGTGCTCACCTCCTGCCTCCGCCTAACAGGGAAACGACAGGTCTAGCACTCTGTGTTCCCGAGTGCCAAGTGTACGGCTCTCGCCCACAAGGTGCGATAACACCAGGTGCCATCCTGTTGCTAGCGTCTTACAAGCGACAGGCCTCACACTTGCCGCATGACCGACGAATCCCAGCCCCCGCAGTACGGCCCGCCCCAGGGGCAGGGTCCCTACTACGGTCAGCCGTCCCCGTACGGGCAGCCCCAGCAGCACGACCAGCCACCCCAGTACGGCCAGCCCCAGCCCTATGGCCAGCCCCAGCCCTACAACCAGCAGCCCTACGGCCAGCAACCTTACGGCCAGCAGCCCCAGTACGGGCAGCCTCCGCAGTACGGCCAGCCCCCGCAGTACGGCCAGTACGGCCAGCAGCCGCAGTTCCCGCCCCGGATCGACGGCAAGGCCGTCAAGCCCCGCCTGTGGTGGATCGCGGTGGTCTGGGCCGTCGCCGTCGTGCTCGGTGTCGTCGGCGTGGTCGTGTTCGCGGGCGGCGTGCTGAGCAGCGTCTCGGACATGGCGCCGACGACGACGTTCGCGTCGGGCGAAAGTGTGAAGGTCTCCCTCGACCCGGCCAAGCGTCCGGCCGTCTACATCGCCACCGACACGCGGGTCAACTACCAGTGCGAGATCTCCGGAGGCCCGGGGCAGGCCAAGCTCGTCAAGGTCACGGGCAACCAGACGGTCACCGCGGACGGGAACACCTGGCAGGAGATCCTCGCGGTCAACGCCCCCGCCAAGGGCGACTACCAGCTGACCTGCGCCACCCAGGAGGAGGCCGCGGCCCGCTTCGGCGTCGGACGCGACGTGCTCTCGGCCGCGGGCGGCGTGTTCGGCGGCGTGGCGGCGCTGTTCCTGATCCCCGGCGCGGGCCTGCTCATCGGCATCATCGGGACCATCGTGATCCTCGTACGGCGCAGCGGCGCGCGTAAGCGCCTTGCGGTCAGCGGGTGATTTGCTACGGTCCCCGTGTGTACGAGGGTGATGTGCTGGCGGGCAATTGGCGGCGGCCGGGCAAGGGCAAGATCCCGAAGGTGCCCGCCGAACCCGACCTTGTCGTGGAGGACGCCGACAGCGGGTTCTGCGGCGCCGTGGTGGCCTGTGACAAGGAGGCCGTCACCCTTGAGGACCGCTTCGGCAGGCGCCGCCTGTTCCCGCTGGCGCCGGCCGCCTTCCTCCTGGAGGGCAGGCCCGTGACCCTGGTACGCCCGCCCGCCCAGGCGGCCCCCGCGGGTCCCCGGCGCAGCGCGTCCGGCTCGATCGCCGTGGAGGGGCTGCGCGCCAGGGTCGCCAAGGAGAGCCGGATCTACGTCGAGGGCGTGCACGACGCCGCGCTCGTGGAGAAGATCTGGGGCCACGACCTGCGGGTCGAAGGGGTCGTGGTCGAGTACCTGGAGGGCGTGGACGACCTGCCCGCCATCGTGGCCGAGTTCGGCCCCGAGCCGGGGCGCAGGCTCGGCGTGCTGGTCGACCACCTCGTTCCCGGCTCCAAGGAGAGCAGGATCGCGGCCCGGATCACCTCGCCGCACGTGCTCGTCGTGGGCCACCCGTTCATCGACATCTGGCAGGCGGTCAAACCCGCCGTGCTGCGCATTCCGGCCTGGCCCGACGTGCCGCGCGGGGTGCCGTGGAAGGAGGGCGTGCTCGCCGCACTGGGCTGGCGCATGGAGCCCGCGGACGCCTGGCGGCGCATTCTCGGCGCCGTCTCGTCCTTTACCGACCTGGAGCCTGAGCTGCTCGGCCGGGTCGAGGAACTGATCGACTTCGTCACGGAGGCATCATGAGCCAGGACCCGCAGCACCCCCCGCCCGGCGGCGACGACGACGCGACCCGCCACATCCCCCACTCGGACGTCCCGCACGACCAGGGCTCCGGCCCCCACCTGGGCTACGGCCAGCAACCCGGCTCCCAGCCCCAATACGGCCAGCAGCCCGGTTCCATGCCGCCCCCGCCCCGATACGTCCCCCCGCCGCCCGGCTACGGCCAGCCCTCCGGCGGCTACGGTCAGCCTCCTGGCTACGGCCAGGCTCCCGGTTACGGCCAGCCCCCTGGCTACGGTCAGCCCCCCGGGTACGGTCAGCCGGCCGGGCCGTACGTCCCCGGCCGGTTCGGCCCGCGGCCCGGCAGCGACGACACCACCATGGCCATGCTCTCCCACCTGCTGGGCCTGCTGGTCTCCTGGGTCGGCCCGCTGATCATCTACCTGATGAAGAAGGACGAGTCCCCCTATGTCAGGGACCAGGCGGCCGAGGCGCTGAACTTCCAGATCACGATGTTCATCGGCTACATCGTCGCGGGCGTGCTGACGATCATCCTGATCGGCCTGCTCCTGCTCCCGGTCGTGTGGCTCGTGTCGCTGATCTTCCACATCCAGGCCGCGATGGCCACCAACAAGGGCGAGAACTACCGCTACCCGTTCGCCATCCGTCTCATCACATGAGCTCGGTGATCAGGGCGTCGGCCAGCAGCCGTCCCTTGAGCGTGAGCACCATCACGCCCGACCTGAACGGCTGGGGCTCCAGCAGGCCGCGCGCGAGCGCGCTCGCGACGGCCGTACGCGCGCCGGGGGCCACCTCGGCGAGCGGGTAGCCGGAGACCAGCCGCAGCTCCAGCATCAGCCGCTCGGCCGCCCTGTCGTCGTCGCCCAGCACCTCGCGCGCGTGCGCGGGCGAGGCGCCGGCGGCCAGGCGCTGGGCGTAGGCGGCGGGGTGTTTGACGTTCCACCAGCGCGTGCCGCCGACATGGCTGTGCGCGCCAGGCCCGGCGGCCCACCAGTCGCCGCCGGTCCAGTAGAGCAGGTTGTGGCGGCAGCGGGCCTGCTCGGAGGTCGCCCAGTTGGACACCTCGTACCAGGAGAAACCGGCCTCGGACAGCAGCTCGTCGGCGATCAGGTAGCGGTCGGCGGCGACGTCGTCGTCGGGCATCGGCAGCTCGCCGCGCCGGATCCTGGCCGCGAGCCTGGTGCCCTCCTCCACGATCAGCGAGTACGCCGACACGTGGTCAGGCCCGGCCTCGATCGCGGCGGCCAGCGAGGCCCGCCAGTCGTCGTCGGACTCGCCCGGCGTGCTGTAGATCAGGTCGAGGTTGACGTGGTCGAACCCGGCCGCCCGCGCCTCGCGTACGGCCTGCGCCGCCCGGCCGGGCGTGTGCCTGCGGTCGAGCACCTGGAGCACGTGCTCGCGCGCGCTCTGCATGCCGAAGCTGACCCGGTTGAAGCCGCCCTGACGGAGTTTGTCGAGGTAGGCGGGGTCGACGGACTCGGGGTTGGCCTCGGTGGTGACCTCGGCGTCCGGGCGCAGCCCGAACTCGGCGTCGATCGCGGCGAGGACGCGCGCCAGGTCTTCGGGGGGCAGCAGCGTGGGTGTGCCGCCGCCGAAGAAGACCGTCTCCACCGGCAGGTCGGCGTCGCCGAGCACGCGGCGGGCGAGGCGCACCTCCTCGACGACCGTGTCCGCGTAGTCGCGGTGGGAGGCGCCGGGCCCCAGCTCGGAGGCCGTGTAGGTGTTGAAGTCGCAGTAGCCGCAGCGGGTCACGCAGAACGGCACGTGCACGTAGAAGCCGAACGGGCGCTCGCCGAGGCCGCTCAGGGCGCTGTCGGGCAGCTCGCCCGAGGTGGGCGCGGGATCGCCGTCAGGCAGGGTGGATGGCACGTCTTCCAGTCTGCCCGCTCGTCACCGTGCTCCGATCCATCGCCGGGAGGGACGCGACGTGGATCGTTGACGGCAAGGAGTGACGGCTCTACGATCGCGTCAACTTATAGGAAAGTTTCTTATAAGTTCACCCCCTGGGAGCGCCTGTGAAGAAGGTCCTGCTCGCACTCTCCTTGTTACTGGGACTCACGGCGGTCTCCGTGCCCGCCGAGGCCCACTCCGGTTTCAAACGGGTCGCCTACTTCATCCAATGGGGTGTGTACGGGCGGAACTTCCACGTCAAGGACGTGGACGCCAGCGGCGCCGCCGCCAAGCTCACGCACCTCAATTACGCCTTCGGCTTCGTGAACGCCGAAGGCTCCTGCTACTCGGCCGACCCCTGGGCCGACTGGCAGCGTCCCGTACCGGCCGAGCAGAGCGTGGACGGCGTCGCCGACCAGCCCGGACAGGCGCTGAACGGCAACCTCAACCAGCTCCGCAAGCTCAAGGCCAAGCACCCCTCGCTCAAGGTGCTGATCTCGCTGGGCGGCTGGACCGGGTCGAAGTACTTCTCCGACGCCGTGCTCACGCCCGAGTCCCGTGCCGCGCTGGCGCAGTCCTGCGTGGACCTGTGGATGCGCGGCAACCTGCCCGGCCTGGAGCCGGGCGCGGGCGCCGGCGTGTTCGACGGCATCGACCTCGACTGGGAATGGCCGGGCTCCTCGGGCAACGACGGCAACGTGATCAGGCCGGAGGACAAGCGGAACTTCACCCTGTTCGTCGAGGAACTGCGTTCGCGGCTCCGGGCGTTCTCGGCGTCGGCGCAGCTCTCGGCGTTCCTCCCGGCCTCGGCCGCGAAGATCGACGCCGGGTTCGAGGTGCGGCGCGTGTTCCGGGCGCTCGACTTCGCGACCATCCAGGGGTACGACCTGCACGGCACGTGGGAGCCGCAGACCGGGCACAACGGCAACCTGTTCAACGACCGGCGTGACCCGAACCCGGTGAAGTACAGCGTGGACCAGACCGTACGCGACTACCTGTCGCGCGGCGCGCCCGGACGCAAGATCGTCGTCGGCGTGCCCGCGTACGGCCAGGGCTGGACCGGCGTCACCGCCGGCGGCGACGGCCTGTACAAGCCCGCCACGGGACCCGCGGCCGGCAAGTGGGGCCCCGGCACCGAGGACTACAAGGACCTCGCCGCCAAGCCGGGCAAGCGCTTCCGCGACCTGCGTACCGGGGCCATGTGGCTGTACGACGGCAACGAGTTCTGGTCCTACGACGACCCCGCGTCGCTGCTGCAGAAGGCGGCCTACATCCGGCTGAAGGGGCTGGGCGGCTCGATGATGTGGTCGATCGACCAGGACGACTCGCGCGCCTCGCTCACCTCGGCGCTGTACTCCATCCTCCGCTGAATCCCGTCCTCCGCTGAACGCCTGGCCGGGCGGCCGGTCCTACCCGCCCGGACGGTCCTTCTCGCCCGGCCGGCCGGCGCGCTCGGCCATCCGGTCCCATTCGGGTTCGTGTCCCGGCACCGCCAGGATCCGGCCGAGCGCGTCCCTGTCGCCGTGGCGGGCTCGGAACACGTCCGCCACGGTCGTCCCGGTCTCCGGCCGCGAGACGATCTCCACCGCGTCGCCCGCGCCCAGCTCGCCGAGCTCCACCACGCTCAGGTACGCGCCGGGCCTGCCCGCCTCGGTGAACCGCTTGAGCCAGCCCGGCTCGTCCATCCAGTTGCGGAACACCACGCAGGGCGTACGCGGGCCGGTCACCTCCAGCAGGGCGCTGCCGACGCGCCACCGCTCGCCGACGTACGCGCCGTTGACGTCGAGGCCGGACGTGGTCAGGTTCTCCCCGAACCGCCCGTCACGCAGGTCCCGGCCCAGGCCGGACTGCCACCAGTCGTAGTCCTCGCGGGCGTAGGCGTAGACGGCGTGGGTGGGGGCGCCGTGGTTGGGGGTGTCGGCCCGCTCGTCGCCGGCGAGCCCGTTGGGCAGCACCTCGACCCGATGCGTCACGGGCTGCTTGTCGATGGCCGTACGCCGTAACTTCCCGGCCCAGTCGGCGTCGACCGACTTCCCGACATTCACGGAGAGAATACGCATGCCGCGACCGTAACGAACACCTCCTCCCACAGCGACCCAATAACCCACCTATTCCCAGCTCTCCACCCGTGGGTGGATATTTATGGATTCCACCCACGGGCCGATCCGGATACAGGGTCCGAATTCCTACCTTCTTCCACATGGACCCGTTTCTGACCACCGCCCTCGTCCTCGTCGCCACCGCTCTCGTGATCTTCCGCCAGATGGCCACCCGCCAGGTCGGCCGCCCGGCCGCGCTCGTCGTACCCGCCGTCATGATCGTCATCGGCGCGGCCACCGGGGGCGTGATCGACAGCCGTCACCTCACGCTCAGCCTGGTCATGCTCGCCGTCGAAGCCGTGGCCGCGCTCGCCTTCGGCGCGGTACGCGCCGCGACGGTACGCGTCTGGCACGACGCCTCCGGCGTCGCCTGGTCGAAGGCCACGGGCTGGACGCTGCTGGCCTGGCTCGGGTCGATCGCGATCCGCGTCGGCCTGTACGCCGCCGGCGCCGCCCTCGGCCTGGCCACCTCCACGGGCGGCATCCTGCTGTTCCTCGGCCTGTCCCTGGGGACGCAGGCGTATCTGGTGGCGCGGCGGGCCCGTACCGCGGTTGCCGCGAACGTCAGGCGAACCGATACCTTCGTGGGGTGATGCGTGTTCCGTCCGGGATCGCCCCCATCGTTCTGCGATCGGGGGCGGTCGTGCTGCTCATAGTGGGACAGTCCGGCGTCACCCCCGGTCCGGGCCTGCACGGAACGGGACTCGCCGTCACCGTACTGATCGCGGCCCTGGCCGCCACCCTCCTCTTCGGCGTGCTCATCCCCTTGTTCGCCCCGGCGGGGAGCCGTCACGCCACGGAAGACCCGGCCGGTACCGGACGCGGGGAGCCGGAAGGCCGCGCGGGACGGCTGGGCGATCTGTGGCGGAACGTGTCGGCGCCCGTCCGGCACCGGCAGGTCTTCGGCGTGTCGATCCCCCTGATCAGCCTCGCCCTGGGCGTCGTCCTCGCCATCGTCCTGGACGCCATCGCCCCCAGCGGCCCCGCCACCGCCGTGCTGCTCTTCTGCGTCGCCGCCGCGGTGGCCCGCCACCCGCTGTCCCAGGCGGCCGTGGTGGGGCTGCTGGCCGTCGCGGGCCTGGCCGTGACGGGCGCGCTCTCCGGCGCGCCCGCCCGTGACCTCACCCTCATGCTCGGCGTCTGCCTGATCTTCCTGGTCTCGTACTCGGTCAGGCAGCGCCGGGCCGCGCGGGCCGCCGAAGCGCGCGAGGCGGTGCTCGGCGAACGCGCCAGAATCGCCAGGGAGATCCACGACATCCTCGCCCATTCGCTGTCGGCGCAGGTCGT
>JABFVJ010000134.1 GCA_013362835.1 Nonomuraea sp.
CCGACGGAGGAGACGGCCGGCGTGACGCCCTGATGACGATCATGCCACAGGGCGTGGCCGCCGGGATCGCGGCCGTCACGCCCACGGCCCCCCAGGGGTTCCGGGGGCGGACCAGGGGGTCGGCAAGGGTCTCCCAAGGGCGCGACGCAGGGGGCCGGGGAGCGAGCGTGAGCACGGCGGCATCACCGGGATGCCGCGGTGCGAACGGAGCTGAGATGAACGTGTTGGAGTCCTGCCGGGATGACGCCTCGGTGTTCGCCGCCGCGCGGCCGCGGCTCTTCGGGATCGCGCTGCGCGTGCTGGACGACGTGGGCGAGGCGGAGGACGTCGTGCAGGAGACGTGGCTGCGGTGGAAGCGGGCCGACCGGTCGGACGTCGTCAGCCCGCCCGCGTTCCTCGCGCTGACCACGACGAGGCTCGCCATCAACGTCACCCAGTCGGCGAGAAGGCGTCGCGAGACGTCGGCGGGGCCCTGGCTTCCCGAGACCGTGGACCGCGACGTGAGCCCCGAGACGGCGGCGGAACGGCACGAGGCGGTCGACGGGGCGATCCGGCTGCTGCTGGAGCGGCTGACACCCGCCGAACGCGCGGCCTACCTGCTGCGGAAGGCGTTCGACTACCCGTACCGGCGGATCTCCGAGATCCTCCAGCTGGGCGCCGACCACGCGCGGCAGCTCGTACGGCGGGCCCACGAGCATCTGGCGGCCGGACGCCGCCGGCCGGTGAGCAGCGTCGCGCACCGGCGGCTCGTGCGCACGTTCCTCGCGGCGGCGCGTACGGGCGACCTCGCCGAGCTGGAGGACGTCCTCGCCGCCGACGTCGTCCGCCACAGGGTCAGTTCTTGATGCCCGTGAGCGTGACCCCCTCGATGAAGTACCGCTGGAGGACGAAGAACAGCACGATGATCGGCGCGATCACGGCGGCGGAGGCGGCCATCAGGTAGCCCCACTGGGTGATGAAGGTGCTCTGGAACGTCGCGAGCCCCAGCGAGAGCGTGTACTTCCGCTCGTCGTCGAGGTAGAGCAGCGGCCCCAGGAAGTCGTTCCAGGTGCCGATGAACGTGAAGATGGTCACCACGATGATCGCGGGCTTGGACAGCGGCATGACGATCGTCCAGAAGACGCGCCACGGGGTCGCGCCGTCGATGTAGGCCGCCTCGTCCAGCTCGAACGGGATCGTCAGGAAGAACTGCCGCAGCAGGAAGACGTTGAACACGCCGCCGCCCGCCCCGGCGAACCAGCTCGGCACGGTGAGCGGCAGGAACGTGTCGAGCGCCCCGAGCTCCTGCCACATGACGAACGTCGGGATGAGCGTCACCGCGTACGGCAGCATCACCGCGCTGAGCAGCACCGCGAACACCGCGTCGCGCCCGCGCCAGCGCAGCCGGGAGAAGCTGAAGGCGGCGACCGAGCAGGTCAGCACGGTGCCCAGCACGCTCACCACCGCGATGATCACCGTGTTGACGAAGTACAGCCAGAAGGGCTGGGCGGTGAGCGCCTCGGTGAAGTTCGACCACTGGAACGGCGAGGGGATCCACTCGGGCGGCGCGACGAACATCTGCGCGTCCCGCATGAGCGCGCTGCGCACCAGCCAGGCGAAGGGCAGCAGGGTGGGCACGGCCCCGGCGACGAGGGCGAGGTAGAGCAGCGCCTTGCCGTACCGGCGGCGGGGGCGGGTGGCCTGGGCGGTCATCGGGCGCCCGCCATCTCGTAGTGGACCCAGCGGCGGGCGTTCCTGAACAGCAGGAACGTGATCACCACGATGATCATGAAGAGCACCCAGGCGAGCGCGCTCGCGTACCCCATCTCGCTCTCCCTGAACGCCGTCCTGAACAGGTAGTAGACGTAGAACAGGGTGGCGTTGTCCGGTCCGCCCTCGGTCATCACGTACGCCTGGTTGAACACCTGGAAGGTGCCGACCACGCCGACCACCAGGTTGTAGAAGAGGGTCGGCGTCATCATCGGCAGCGTGACGTGCCAGAAGCGCCGCCACGGGCCGCCGCCGTCGATCGAGACCGCCTCGTACAGGTGTCTCGGCACGCCCTGCAGCCCGGCCAGGAAGATCACCATGGTGTTGCCGAAACCCCACGTGCTCATGACGATCAGCGAGGGCACCGCCATCGTGTCGTCGTAGATCCACTGGGACGACGGCAGCCCCGCCTGGCCCAGCAGCGAGTTGAGCAGCCCGAAGTCGGGATTGAAGATCCAGATCCACAGGACCACGTTGGCGATGGCCGGGACGAGCGTCGGCAGGTAGAAGATCGTCCGCCACAGGGCCAGGCCGCGTACCTTCTGGTTGAGCAGCATGGCGACCGCGAACGACACGATCAGGACGAGCGGCACGGATCCGAGCGTGTAGTAGGTGGTGACGCCGAGCGACGTCCAGAACAGGTCGTCGCCGGCCATCGCGGTGTAGTTGTCCAGCCCGGCGAAGGCGGGCGTGCCGCCGACCTGCCAGTCGGTCAGGCTGAAGACGAACGAGGCCGCCATCGGCCCGGCCGTGAAGATCGCGAAGCCGAGCATCGCGGGAACCGCCATGATCAGGCCCCAGCGGCGTTCCATGCGCCGCTGCCCGGACAGTCCGGCCATGTCACAGCTCCTGGGTGTGCTGCCAGCCCCGCAGCATGCCGTCGATCTTGGGGACGACGGCCTTGAGCACGTCGGCGGCCGGCTGCTTGCCGGACTCGATCCGCTGCAGCGCCGGGGTCAGGACGTCGCTGGAGATCGCCGACAGGTTGCGCACCCGGTTGCGCAGGTCGGGGACGCCGTGGTCGCGGGCGTAGTCGACGACCGCAGTGCGGAACTCGGGCGGGTGGCCGTCGTTCGCGGTCCAGGAGTCGATCGCGGCCCGGTCCTCGTAGTACTTGCGCTCCTGCGGCATCCACAGGCCCTGCTTGTAGAGGTCGACGTAGCGG
>JABFVJ010000194.1 GCA_013362835.1 Nonomuraea sp.
CGAAGGTGGCCTTTTGCGGACAGGGGACGAGCCAGTCCAGGGCATCCATTGTGGGAACGATACCGGATACGATGGTCCGTCGTGGGGAGAGATGTTACCGAAGTTGTGCCGGGGGTCTTCCTGATCGAGGACACCTGCCAGGTCTACGTCGTGGCCGCGCCCGCCGGGCCGGGCGGCGAGCGCACCGGGATCGCCGTCGACTTCGGCTCGGGCCGGGTGCTCGACCTGCTGCCCGAGCTGGGGCTCGACCGGATCACCGACGTGCTGATGACCCATCACCACCGCGACCAGGCGCAGGGGCTCGCGCGTGCGGCTCGCGCGGGCGTCGCGATCCACGTGCCGCCGGTCGAGCGGGAGCTGTTCGACGGGGTCGGCGAGATGTGGGCGGGCCGCCCGCTCGCCAACGACTACGACCTGCGCGACGACCGCTTCTCGCTGCTCGACCCGGTGCCGGTCGACGGCGTGGTGCCGGAGTACCGCACCGCGGGTTACGGCGGGGTCGAGGTGCGCGTCCTGCCCACCCCGGGCCACACGATGGGCTCGGTGACGTACGTCGTCGAGACCGCCCACGGGCGGGTCGCCTTCACCGGCGACCTGATCCACTCGCCCGGCAAGGTGTGGTCGCTGGCCGCCACCCAGTGGTCCTACACCGAGAACGAGGGCCCGGCGATGGTGGTGCTGAGCTGCGAGCTGCTCCGCAAGGAAGGGCTCGACCTGCTCTGCCCCTCCCACGGCGAGCCCATGAGCGACCCCGACGACGCCCTCGCCCGCCTGTCGTCGGCCATGCAGCGTTACGTCGACTTCCGCCGCCCCTACCCGTGGGACGTGCGCGGCCTGCTGGCCGACCCGTTCTCGAAGGTGACGCCCCACCTGCTGATGAACAAGAGCAGCCAGTCCTACAGCTACGTGCTGCTGTCGGAGTCGGGCGCGGCCATGGTGTTCGACTTCGGCTACGACATGTCCACCGGCCTGGTGAACAACACCTCGCGCGCGGCCCGCCGCCCCTGGCTCGCGTCCCTGCCCGCGCTGCGCGAGCGTCACGGCGTCACCGAGATCGAGGTCGCGGTGCCCACCCACTACCACGACGACCACGTGGCGGGCATGCCGCTGCTGCGCGACGTCGAGGGCACCGAGATCTGGGCGCCGTCCCACATCGCGCCGATCCTGGCCGCGCCGCTCCACCACGACCTGCCCTGCCAGTGGTTCGACCCGATCCCCGCCGACCGCGTGCTCGCGCTGGGGGAGACGGTGCGCTGGCGCGAGTACGACATCACCGTCCACGACCTGCCGGGCCACACGCTGTTCGCGGCGGCGTACGAGTTCGAGGTCGACGGCCATCGGGTCCTGGTCACCGGCGACCAACAGGACGGAATGGGCATCCCCGACGAACGCCGCGAGATCCTGAATTTTCAGTACAAGAATCGGTTCCGGATCGACGACTACCGCCGCAGCGCCGCCCTCTACCGGCGGCTGCGTCCCGACCTGATGGTCAGCGGCCACTGGCGTCCCCGCTGGGTCGACGACGACTACCTGCGCATGCTGGCCGACCGCGGCGACGAGCTGGCCGCCCTGCACGACGACCTGCTCCCGCTCGACCGCCTCGACCTGGGCGCCGACGCGGTGTTCTGCCGCCTGACGCCCTACTACTCGCGGGTGCCCGCGGGCGGCGAGGTCGTGCTGACCGCCACCGTGCGCAACCCGTGGCCCGAGAAGGTCCTGGCCCGCGTCGAGCCGGTCGTGCCGCCCGGGTGGCGCCGCGAGCAGGGAACGTTGCCGCTGATGCTGCCGGGACAGGGTAGTGGGCAGCTGCACATCCGCCTCGGCGCCGACGCCGTGCCGCGGCGCCGGGTTCGCCTCGCCGTCGACGTGACCATCGGCGATCTGCGGCTCGGGCAGCACGCCGAGGCGCTGGTCGACGTGGTCGGGGAAGGGATCGGATGACCATGGAGCGGCGCACCCCCCTCGGCCGCGTCCGGCGCCCCACGATCAAGGACGTCGCCGAGGCCGCCGGCGTCTCGCGCTCCACCGTCTCCAGGGCGCTGACCGGGCGCGGCTACGCGGCCAGCGACGTACGCGAGCGCGTGCTGCGCGTGGCGGCCGAGCTCGGTTACGTGCCCGACGTGATGGCCCGCACACTCAAGCAGCAGGTGAGCAGGTCGCTGGGGGTGCTCGTGAGCGACCTGCGCAACCCGTTCTACGCCGAGCTCGCGGCCGGGGCCAGCAGGGAGGCCCGCGAGCGCGGCTACACGATGGTCCTGGCCGACACCAGCCTGTCGGCCGAGGCGGAGGCCGAGGCCGCCGAGGCGCTGGTCGCGCTGCGCGTGGCCGGGGTGATCGTGACGCCCAACTCCTCGGTCGTCTCCACCTACCTCGGCACCCACGGCATCCCGGTGGTCGAGGTCGACCGCCAGTTCGCGGCCGGTTCGACCGACGGCGTCGTCGTCGGCAACCGCGTCGGCGCCCGTACGGCCACCGCTCACCTGGTCGGGCTCGGGCACCGCAGGATCGCGCTGTTCATCGACGAGACCGACTGGACCACGGGCTACGAGCGCTACCAGGGCTACCTGGAGGCGCTGGCGGCGGGCGGCGTCACCGTCGACCCCCGGCTGGTCGTCTCCTCCGGCTGGGACGTCGCGGGCTCCCAGAGCAGGGCGATCGACATGCTGCGCGGCGAGGAGCGGCCGACGGCCGTGTTCGCCGCCAACAACGTGCTGGCCGAGGGCGTGTGGCGGGCGATCGGCGAGCTGGGGCTGAAGGTCCCGCAGGACATCAGCCTGGTGGCCTTCGACGACGCGCCGTGGATGAGCATGGTCTCGCCCAAGGTCAGCGCGGTCTCGCAGGACACCTTCAACCTGGGCGCGACCGCCGTGCGGCGGCTGCACGAGCGCATCGCGCTGCC
>JABFVJ010000109.1 GCA_013362835.1 Nonomuraea sp.
CTCCCAGTGCACCTCCAGATGCGGATACGCCTTGCCCGCCTCCGTGATCGCGTCCCGGAAGCCCTTCATGGTGCGGCGGCGGCCCTGTGCGCCGGACTGGCCCTCGACGGGCGCCCGTACGGCGGTGGACTCGGCGACGGGCAGGTTGTCCAGGGACAGCCCGGGGCCGGGCCGGAAGGAGTACCAGGCCTCGGCGAACTTCCGCGGGTCGTTGGAGACCTGGCGTCCGCGCCACTCGCTCACCTTGCCGACCACGACGCACTCGCCGGTGAGCGTGTGCTGCCACTCCAGCGCGACATGCCCGCAGTCGTCGGCGAGCAGGAACTTCCGCAGCACGCCGGAGCTGGCGCCGCCCAGGGTGTTGCGGTGGCCCGGCAGCATCACGGAGAAGATCAGCTTGAGCAGGACCGACTTGCCGCCGCCGTTCTCCAGGAAGAGCACGCCTGCCGGGGCGGGGCGGCGCGGCGGGCCGACGGGCTCCTCCTCGAAGAACTCCGCCTGCGTGGGCGCGGGGTCGGGCACGACATCGCCCACGCCCCGCAGGTCAAGCACGGTGTCGGCGTAGCGCGCACCGGCGGGACCGATGGAGTAGAGGCGGACCCGGGACAGCTCGTACATGGCGGACTCTCGTAAGTCTTCGGCAGGCGGGGGGAGTTCAGGACTGGGAAGGCGAGTGGAACGGCAGCCCGGCGTCGGCCACCAGCTCCAGGTCCTCGGTGTTCTCCGCGGGCAGCAGCGTCGGCGTGCCGTCGGTGACCGGGACGACGCCCAGCTCCAGCAGCTCGGCCATGGCGGCGCTGCCGGCCATGTCACGCACCTGGAGCTGATAGCGGGCCGTGGTGCGGTACGTACCGCCGTTGTCGTCGCCGGTGCGCTGGAGGAAGCCGGAGTCGGTGAGGAACGCGGCGGCCTTGCCGACGATGCCGGTGGTCGAACCGGCGAGGCGGCGGGCGTCCTTGGTGGCGCCGGTGGCGCTGCGTCTCGCCCAGATCCGCCACGCTGACTCCAGGCCGGGCGCCTCGGTGGCGGGGTCGGTGTTCTCGCCCACCTCCTCAGCGCGCTCCTCCAGGCGCCGGCACGCCTGCCGGACGAACGCGTCGACGCCGTTGACGCTGACGCGTCCGATGTAGCCGTCGTCGGCGAGGTCCTCGGGGCGCGGGTAGGCCATGGCGGCGATGGCGAGATGGGCGAGGCCGTGCAGGAACCGGTCGCCGCCGTCGGCGGAGGTCCGACGCGCGTAGTCGCCCATCCGCACGGCGAACACGGAGTCCTCGGCGGCGGTCACCGCCATCCCCGCGCGCGGGGACACCTCCAGGACGACGAGCCCGAGCCCGGCGGCCACGGCGTCGGCGAGCCGCGCGAACGCCCCGTCCTCCCGGTAGCGCCGCAGCAGGTCGGTGTACTCCTGGTCGCGGGCGGGCTGGAGCTTGGGCTGGAGGCCGAAGGCGACGAGCCGAGCCGCGTCGGCGGCGTCGGCGGGTGTGACGGCGGCGGAGACGGGGACGGGCCCGGCTTCCGGCTCACTCCACTCGACGTGCTCTGTCACGGTCGGTCTCCTCGGTCCACGATTTCTTGCGTCACGGTTCCCTGCTCGTGCGCCACGGTTTCTCGACTCATGCCGCTTCTGTCCTGTCCGCCGCCATGCCCACCGCGTCCAGCAGGGCCGTCCCGACGATGAGATCCGCCCCGCCGAACTCCGGATCGTCCAGCTCGGTCCCGTCGTCCACGGCGAACAGCAGCTTCTCCTCGCCCTGCCGGTAGGCGGTGCCCACCGCCGGACTGGCCGCGTGCACGGCCAACAGGGCGACGAGATACGGCAGATCGGGGTCCTGTCGCCGCGCCTCGGTCAGCAGCCCGGACAGCCGGCGGGGCGCGTCGGCCGGCAGGTCCAGCAGCTCCATCGCCGAGGCCAGCTGCTCCTCGCTGAAGCGGCTGTCGTCCGGCGTGGCGATGAGGTCCGGCTCGGGCATCTCCGCGCCCAGATGCTCGCGCTCCGCCGGTGGCGTCAGCAGTATGTCGACCAGGTCGCCGACCCGCACCGACACCGGCGTGCGCAGCCCGGTCCCCCGCGCGAAGAAGGCGTCGGTGACCCGGACCGCCTGCTCCAGCGGCAGCGGCAGCACGGGCGCGACCAGGTGCCCGTACAGGTCTATGCCCGAGGTCGTCATCGGCGTCGCGAAGGCCTGCCGGTCCTGCTCCGCGCGGAACAGCGGTCCGGCCTCCAGGAGCCGGGACTGGAGCTGGGTGTGGCGCCGGATGCAGTCCTTGACGATGTCGACCAGTTCGGCGGCCCGGCGCTTCTGCTCCGGGTCCTCGGACTCGTCGCGTGCCTTGCGGATGTTGGTGAGGATCGCGTTCTCGTGGCGGTAGCGGTCGGCGACGTGGTCCAGCGCCTCGGTGATCATGTCGGGGACGGCGTTGAGCCAGTCCACCGCGCGGACATTGCGCCGCGTCGCGTCCAGGGCCCGGCGCAGGGTCTCCGAGTACTGCACGGTCCGGTACCGGGCCTGCTCGGCGGCGAGCTGGGCGTCGGCGAGCCGGCCGCGGCTGATCAGCACCTCCAGCTTGACCTCGGCGGCGATCTGGGCGCTGGTGACGTCGGTGTCGAGGGCGCCGACCAGGACGTTGACCGCCTCGTCCGTCGTACGGAGGTACACCGAACCGCCAGGCCCGGGGACCTCCTCGATCAGCTTGAAGTCGTAGTCGCGGCGCACATAGGTGCCGTCCTGCGCGAACGTGCCGTACACGGCGCGGAAGCCGCGGTCGACGCTCCCGACGTTGATCAGGTTCTCGAGGACCCAGCGGGCCACGCGCTCGTGCTCGGCGACCGGCCGCTGGGGCGCCTGGGCGGCGATGCGCGGGATGAGGCGGGCGACTATCTGGTCGTGGTCC
>JABFVJ010000222.1 GCA_013362835.1 Nonomuraea sp.
CTGGGTGACGGCCAGGTTCGCCAGCACGTCGTTGCCGTCCACGCGGACGCCCGGGAAGCCGAAGCCCTGTGCGCGCTGGTACAGCGGCACGCGGGACTGCTTCTCGGTCGGCTCGGAGATCGCCCACTGGTTGTTCTGGCAGAAGAACACCACCGGGGCGTTGTAGACCGCGGAGAAGGTGAAGGCCTCGGCCACGTCGCCCTGGCTGGACGCGCCGTCGCCGAAGTAGGCGATGACCGCGCTGTCCGCGCCGTCCTTGGTGATGCCCATCGCGTAGCCCGTGGCGTGCAGGGTCTGCGAGCCGATGACGATCGTGTACAGGTGGAAGTTGTTGCCGTTCGGGTCCCAGCCGCCGTTGTTCACGCCGCGGAACATGCCGAGCAGATTGGTCGGGTCCACCCCGCGGCACCAGGCGACGCCGTGCTCGCGGTAGGTGGGGAAGACGTAGTCGTCGTCGCGCAGCGCCCGGCCGGAGCCGATCTGCGCCGCCTCCTGGCCGAGCAGCGAGGCCCACAGGCCCAGCTCGCCCTGGCGCTGGAGGGAGGTGGCCTCGGCGTCGAAGCGACGGGTGAGCACCATGTCGCGGTACAGACCGCGCAGGTCCTCGGCGGTGATGTCGGCGACGTACTTGTCGAACTCGGCGTTCTTGACGCGCTTGCCCTCGGGCGTCAGCAGCTGGACGAGGGCGGGCTCGGCGCTCTTCCCGGCGCCGGTGGCCTTCTTGGTGCTGGTGGTGCGCTTGGTGCCGGTGGTGCCGGCCTTGCTTCCGGCGCTGCGTCGCGGTGTGCGCGCGGCAGTGCTCTCCACGGTCACGTGTGCTCCTCCGTCGGTCCGGCCCCCGGGGTTGCCGGTAGGCCAGTGCGGCTCACCTGTTCTCGGCCCACGGGACACGGGGTGGGTGCCACTCGGCCGGGAACAGGCGTGACAGGTGCCCCGGCGAGCGCCCTGCAGAAAGCACGTTACCCAGTGCGCCACATTTCTGTGAAACCCCCTCTGACCTGCGATTTTGCTTGGATATCCAAGTAAATCGGGAAGGCGGTGAAGGGTCCCAGGTCACAGCCTTGCAGGAGGCCGGAGCAACCGCACGTTAACCCGGTGACCCAGGTCACGGGAAGAGTCCACTTTTCGGCGCGTCCAAAACGGCACGCGCGCGCGGGTCCCGTTCCCGGGCCCCACGCGCGCGTGGATCATGCCTGTGAGCTGCGAGGTCGAGCTGCGGGGTTCAGCCTTCGCCGCCGCCCGCGCCCGCGACGACGCCTTCCGTGGTGCCACCGTCGGCACCGCCCGTGTCGCCGGTCGGCGTGCCCGGGTCCGTGGGCTCCTCCTCCGTCGGCTCGCCGGTCGGCTCCGCCGTGGTCGGCTCGCCCGTCGGCTCGCCGGTGGGCGTCTGAGGAGCGCTCTGCGACGGGGTGTAGGAGGGCGAGTAGGACGGCGTCCAGTTGCCGTTGCCGTTGCCGGTCCCGGTGCCGTCGTCCGTGGACGTGTCGGTCGGCTCGCCGGTGTCGTCGTCGCTCGGCGTCTCGCTGGGCGTCTTCTTCTCGGTCGTCTGCGAGGTGGTCGGCGACTGCTTCTTGCTCGGGTCGTCCTTGCCGCCGCCGGTGTTCTGCAGGGCCAGCGCGACGCCCGCGGCGACGGCGATCACCGCGAGCACGGCCAGGATCCACAGCTTGCCGCGGCCACTGCCCTTGTTGCCGTGGCCCTCGAAGCCGCCGTCGTCCCCGCCGCCGTAGCCGCCGGGCAGGATCGGCGAGGGGATCTGCGTGGTGCCGGAGGCGTCCCCGGGGTGGCCCATCACGGCCGTGCCGGCGAAGCCGCCCGACGGGGTGTGCCGGCCGTCGTGCATGGCGACCGGGCCGGTGTTCCAGGTGCCGGTGTGGCCGCCCTGGTCGTAGAGCATCTGGAGCGCGTACTGGACCAGCCCGCGCATCTCCTCGGCCGTCTGGAAGCGGTCGTCGGGCTCCTTGGCGAGGGAGCGCATGACCAGGCCGTCCAGCTCCGGCGGGCAGGCGTCGGACGCCTCGGACGGGGGCGTCGGGATGTCCTGGACGTGCTGGTAGACCACGGACAGCGGGGTCTCGCCGGTGAACGGCGGGCGCAGCGAGAGCAGTTCGTAGAGCAGGCAGCCCGTGGCGTACAGGTCGGAGCGGTGGTCGACGGCCTTGCCGAGGGCCTGCTCGGGGGAGAGGTACTGCGGGGTGCCCATGACCATGCCGGTCTGCGTCATGGTGGTGGACGCGCCGTGCAGGGCGCGGGCGATGCCGAAGTCCATCACCTTCACGGCGCCGTTGTGCGTGATGATGACGTTGGCGGGCTTGATGTCGCGGTGCACGATGCCGTGCTGGTGCGAGTAGGCGAGCGCCTCCAGGACGCCCGAGACGATGATCAGCGCCTGCTCGGGGCCGGGGGCCTCCGCGTTCAGCAGCAGGTCGCGGATGGTGCGGCCCTCGACGATCTCCATGACGATGTACGGCACGGACTGACCGCCGACGAAGTCCTCGCCGGAGTCGTACACGGCGACGATCGAGTGGTGGTTGAGCCCGGCCACCGACTGTGCCTCGCGCGTGAAGCGCGCCTTGGACACCGGGTCCTCGGCGAGGTCGGAGCGGAGCAGCTTGACCGCGACGGTGCGTCCGAGACGGACGTCCTCGGCTGCGAACACCTCGGCCATGCCGCCCCGGCCGAGTCTGCGGGTCAGCCGGTACCGGCCGTCCCCGACCAACCCGCCGTTACCCCAGAGCTCAGGCGCGTCCGACATGCCGCCGCCAGACGCCTCGGGGTCGGACGGGCCCTGAGCGGCCTGCTGCTGTGCCATCAGTCCTCGCCGTCGTTTCTGCCCGCGGTGCGCGCGGTGTTGTTACGGTCTCCGTCGGCCACGCTACAGCC
>JABFVJ010000001.1 GCA_013362835.1 Nonomuraea sp.
GAGCTCACCGAGGACCCGGCGCGCAAGGCCGCACGCCTGGCGTCGGCCGCCGTGGCCGCGGCGGACGCGGGCCAGCCGGAACGCGCCAAACGGCTCATCGAACGCGCGGCGCCGCTGGTGACCGAGGTCCGCTCGCGGGTCAGGCTGTCGGAGCTGCGGGCGCGGATCGCCTTCGACGAGGGCGCCCCCTACCTGGCGCACGACCTGCTGGTCGGGGGCGCGCGGGAGCTGTCCGCCCTGCCGGAGGACGCCGACCGGGTGGCGGCGGGGATGATGCTCGTCGACGCCGCGCGCAACGCCTGGCAGCTCAGCGACCCGGGCAGGGTGGGCGAGGCCGCCGACCGCCTGCACGCGCTCGGCCTGCGCCCGCAGGACGGCCTCGACCCCGCCGTACGGGCCGTGACGGGGGCGGCCGTGCTGCTCGACAAGGGCCCGGCCGACGCGCTGCCGATCATGCGCGGCCTGGTGGCGAACGGGAAGGCGATCGGCGAGGGCGCCCACGCGCTGCGGATCAACGCCGCGTTCGTGGCCACCCTGGTCGGCGACTTCCGCACCGGCCGCGACATCTCGGCCGCCGTCGCGTACGAGTGCCGCACGAACGGCGAGATCGGCAAGCTCCCCCTGGTGCACCTGACACTCGCCTCGGCCGAGCTGTACCTGGGCCGGTTCAGGGACGCCGTGGCCACCGCGACGGAAGGGCTGCAGCTCGCCTCGGACACCGGCCAGCCGAACCGGGCCGGTTACCTCGAAGGCGTCCTGGCCTGGATCGCCGCGGCGCAGGGGGAGGGGGACAGGTGCGCGGAGCTGGCCGCCCGCTCCCGTGACCGCTTCGACGCCAACCGCATCGCCAACGACCTGGCCTGGGCCGAATGGGCGCTCGCCCTGCTCGACCTCGGCCAGGGCCGCTTCGCCGAGGCGTACGACCGGCTCGGCGCGGCCATGACCGGCCCGGTACGCCACCAGATCCAGGCCGTGTACTTCGCCCCCGACCAGATCGAGGCGGCGACGCGGCTGGGCGTGCCCGCGCTGGAGCCGCTGCGGCGCTTCGAGGAGTGGGCGCGGGCGTCTGGGCTGCCCTGGGCCGAGGCCGTCCTCCAGCGCTGCCGCGCGCTGCTCGAACCCGCCTGGGACCGGGCGCACGAGCACTTCCGCGAGGCCCTGCGGCTGCACGCCGACGGCGAACGTCCGTGGGAGGCGGCCCGTACCGGTCTCGCGTTCGGTGAGCGGCTGCGCAGGGAGCGCAACAAGGGCAGCGCGAGGCCGCACCTGCGCGCGGCGCTGGAGACGTTCGAGCGGCTCGGCGCGCGTCCGTGGGCTGAGCGGGCCAGGACCGAGCTGAGGGCGGCGGGGGACACCAGCGCGGCCGCCACCTCGGAGTCGGTCCTGCCCGCGCTCTCCCCACAGGAGCTCCAGATCGTCCGGCTCGCCGCCAAGGGGCTCACGAACAGGGAGATCGGCGCCCAGCTCTTCCTCAGCCCGAAGACCGTCAGCTACCACCTCTACCGGGCCTTCCCCAAGCTCAACGTGGCCAGCCGCGCCCAGCTCGCGGGTCTCGAACTGACCTGACGAAAGTTGTCACAGAACACCCCGCTCGTCAGTCCTACACCCATGACACGAATCAGACTGGTCAAGGGGATCATCGGCCTCGGCGCGCTGGTCTTCCTCGTCTTCGGCCTCTGGGCCTTCGGCCGGCCGCAGAGCTTCTACGACACGGTCGCCCACTATCCGCCGTTCAACCTGCACCTGTTCCACGACGCCGGGGCCTTCCAGCTCGGCATCGCCGCCGCCCTGATCGGCGCGCTGTTCTGGCAGGACGTCCTGTTCGTCGGACTGCTGGCCGGAGCGGTCGGCACGGTCGTCCACGCCGTCTCGCACATCATGGACAGGAACCTCGGCGGCAACCCCAGCGACCCGTGGACCCTGAGCCTGCTCGCCCTGATCATGGTCGCGGGAACGGTCCTGCGCCTGACCGGACGCCGCACGGTGTGACAAACCAGACAACGCTTCAGGGATGGCGTTCGATCACCCCGGCGCTTTACCGAATGACTGAAGCGAAGGGGAGAACGCCATGACCATCCTGATCGCCTACGACGGCTCGGCCGACTCGCGGAGCGCCATCGAGTTCGCCGCCAAGCACCTGGCCGCCGGGCCGGCCGTCGTCGTCACCGTCTGGGAGCCGCTGCTCGTGCAGCTCAGGAAGCATCCGCTGGCGGCGGGGGCGATCTCCCCTGACACGGGTGACGAGCTGCGGGCCGAGGCCGAACGGTACGCCCAGGAAGGCGCCGAGCTGGCGATCACCGCCGGCCTGCCCGAGGTGACCTACCGTGCCGTCGCCGACAACGAGTCCATCTGGAAGACGATCGTGGACGTGGCCGACGAGATCGACGCCTCGCTGATCGTGACCGGTTCGCGTGGCCTGGCCGGGGTCAGGTCGGTGCTGCTCGGCAGCGTGTCCAACCACGTGCTCCACCACGCGCACCGGCCGACGCTCATCGTTCCGCCGGCGAAGCAGGAGAAGCAGGCGAAGCCGCGGGCGTGACGCAGCAGAACTTGGGCGGGGACAGCCGGGTGTCCATGCGACGGGCGCCCGGCCCTTCCTCGCCGAGCCGGTCGTAGGGGTTGGCGACCGGGCAGCGGTCGAGCGACAGGCAGCCGCAGCCGATGCAGTCGGTGAGGTCGTCGCGCAGCCGTTGAAGCTGCTCGATGCGGTCGTCGAGCTCGCCGCGCCAGGCGGCCGACAGCCTGGCCCAGTCCTGGCGGTTGGGGGTACGCCCGTCGGGCAGCTCGGTCAGGGCGTCCTTGATGGTCTTCAGCGGGATGCCGAGACGTTGGGAGAGCCGGATGAAGGCGACCCTGCGCAGGGTGTCGCGATGGTAGCGGCGCTGGTTGCCGGCCGTACGGCGGCTGGCGATGAGTCCTTTGGCCTCGTAGAAGTGCAGGGCGGACACGGCGACGCCGCTGCGCTCGGCGAGCTGCCCGACCGTCAGTTCCTTGGTGTTCCAGGCGACCATACCTGAAGCTTACTTGAGGGTACGCTCGAAGAACGTCTCCAGCACGACGACCGTCCGGGTGCCGGTCACGCCGTCCACCTCGAACACCTGGCGCAGCACATGCTGCAGCTCCTTGGTGGTGGAGGTGCGCACCTTGAGCAGCAGCGACGCCGGGCCCGCGATGACATGGGCCTCCTCGACGGCCGGGATCGCGGCCAGCCGGTCCGCGCTGTCGCCCATCCAGCTGCCGCCGTCGACCAGGACGTAGGCGGTCACCGGGCGCCCGAGCGCCTCCTGGTCCACCTCGATCGTGGTGCGCCTGATCACGCCGCGCTCGCGCAGCTTCCGTACGCGCTCGTGCGCGGCCCCGCTGGACAGCCCCACCGCCTTGCCGAGCTCCGCGTACGACCGCGTCGCGTCCTCCACCAGCAGCCCGATCAACGTCCTGTCGATATCATCCACAACCGAATGCTATCCCGTGAAATACGTTTAGCGCCGAACAGCGTATGGTTGCCCTCATGGACACGATCCCCACCGAGTTCGAGGTTCTGGACGAGCGCTTCGCCGCGATCGGCGGCGACGACACGATCGAACGCCTCCACACCGGCACCCGCTGGGCCGAGGGCCCGGTCTACTTCCCGGCCGGCCGCTTCCTCGTCTGGAGCGACATCCCCAACGAACGCATGCTCCGCTGGGACGAGCTGACCGGCGCGGTGGGCCCGTTCCGCCAGCCGTCCGGCTACGTCAACGGCAACACCCTCGACCGCGAGGGCCGGCTGATCTCGTGCGAGCAGGGCAACCGCCGCGTCACCCGCACCGAGCACGACGGCTCGATCACCGTCGTCGCCGACCGCTGGCAGGGCAGGCGGCTCAACAGCCCCAACGACGCCGTCGTGCGCTCCGACGGCTCCATCTGGTTCACCGACCCCCCGTACGGCATCACCAGCAACTACGAGGGCGTCGCAGCCGAGCAGGAGATCGATGGCTGCCACGTCTACCGCGCCGACCCGGTGACCGGCGAGGTGCGCGTCGTGGCCGACGACTTCGTCAGGCCCAACGGCCTGGCCTTCTCCCTCGACGAGAAGCTGCTCTACGTGGCCGACACCAGGCTGAAGCACCTGCGCGTGTTCGAGGTGGGCGACGACGGCACGCTGTCGGGCGGCAAGGTCTTCGCCGAGGGCACGCAGGCCGACAACTTCGACGGCATGCGCCTCGACGACACCGGCCGGATTTGGGCCGCGGCCGGCAAGGCGCTGCTCTGCTACGACCCCGACGGCACCCTGATCGGCCGGCTGAAGCTGCCGGAGTTCACGGCCAACCTGGTGTTCGGCGGTCTGAAGAGGAACCGGCTGTTCATCGCCGCCTCCTCCTCGCTCTACTCCCTGATGCTCAACGTCACCGGCGCCCGCCCGGTCTGGGCCCGCCGCTAGCGTCCCTACTCCCACCGGAACAGCCGCACGGCCAGGCCCCCGAAGATCACCAGCCCTGCCGCCATCACCACCAGGTGCAGGAGCTGGGGAGAGTGCCCCGTCCAGGTGTCCTTGAGCGCCTGGGCGAAGGGCCCGGCCACGGAGAAGTCGCTGACCGTGCGCAGGGCGTCCGGCATGACGTCGCGCGGCACCCACATGCCGGCCACGAACATCAGCGGGAACATCACCACGGAGCCGAGCCCCGAGGCGGCCTTGCCGTTGGGGGCGAGCGCCGCGATCACCAGGCCGATCGCCATCAGCGCGGCGGTGCCGAGCAGGAAGACCAGCACGAACCCGGCCCACTGCCGGGGCGCCGCCGTGCCGAACACCAGACCGCCCGTGACGATCAGCACGACCGTCGAGACCGCCCCCACGACCAGGTTGATCACCAGTTGCGCGACCAGCAGCCGTCCCGGATGCACCGGCGTCGTGGACATGCGCCTGAGCACACCCTGCTCCCGGTAGGCGGCGAGCACTGCGGGCAGCACGTTGAAGGCCAGCGTCAGCAGCGCGAGCAGGGCCATCATGCTCGGCATCCCCGCGTCCACGTACCGCTGCCCGGACGAGTCGCGCTCGGTCATCACCGGGACGCTGAGCCCGAGCACCAGCAGCAGCCCGACCGGCAACCCGATCGTGAAGATCATGAACGGCCATTCGCGCAGGTGCAGCTTGGCCTCGGTCAACAGGATCTTCGTCATGAGAGCTTCCTTCCGGTGAGCGAGACGAACGCGTCGTCGAGCGTGGCCTGCTCGATGCGCAGGTCGCCGGGGACGATCTGGTGCCGGGCGAGCGCCAGGGTGACCACGTGGGCGAGGTTGCCGGTGCCGCTGACCGTGACCTGGCCGCCGTGCCTGGTGACCTCGCGCACCTCGGGGAGCGCCAGCAGCAGCGCGTCGTCCACGGGGGCGGAGGGGCGGAACCGTACGCGCTGCTCGGCGCCCACCTGGGCGACCAGCCCCGACGGGGTGTCGGTGGCGACGACCTTGCCGGAGTCGATGAGGGCGAGCCGGTCGCAGAGCCGCTCGGCCTCCTCCATGAAGTGGGTGACGAGCACGATCGTCACGCCCGAGTCGCGTACCTGCTCGATCAGGTCCCAGGTGTCCCGGCGGGCCTGCGGGTCGAGGCCGGTGGTCAGCTCGTCGAGCACCGCCACGCGCGGGCGGCCCACGAGCGCCAGCGCGACCGAGAGCCGCTGCCGCTGTCCGCCGGAGAGCTTCTTGAACGCCGTGTCCCGCTTGTGCCCGAGACCTACCTGTTCGAGGAGTTCACGCCAGTCGGCGGGGTCGGGGTAGAAGGAGGCGTACAGGTCCATGGCCTCCCAGACCTTGATCTTCTCCGGCAGCGCGGCGCTCTGCAGCTGCATGCCGAGCACCTCGCGCAGCTCGGTCCGCTCGCGTACGGGATCGAGCCCCGCCACGCGAATGGTGCCGCCGTCCGGCCGCCGCATCCCCGCGACGCACTCCACGGTCGTCGTCTTGCCGGCGCCGTTCGGGCCGAGGATGCCGAAGATCTCACCCTCGGCGACCTCGAAGGACACGTCGTCCACCGCCAGGTGGTTCGGATACTGCTTGCGCAGGTTCCTGACCTCGATGACTTTCATGCCATCGACGCTAGATTTCGCGTGGTTTCCGGGGAATCTCGTTAGATGCCGGACAAGGGTGTACCTAGGTGCAGTGACCCGAACTGGGCGGCTGGCGCAAACTGGAGGCATGCTTCGTAGGTACGGACAGGTCGGGTTGCTGCTGGCGCTGATCGTCGCCGAGGTGGCGCTGATCCCCCTGGCCGGCGTCATGCTCATCTCGGCGTTCGCGGTGGGGCTGGTCTTCTTCTTCCCGTGGCAGGCCAGGATGGTCAGGCGGATGGCCGAGCGCCACCGCCGGCTGCTGCACGCCTGGACCGACGTCACGATCGAGGCCCCCTACCTGCCCAAGCCGCCGCCCCCGGTGCCGATGGCCGACGGCCTCTACCGCTCCGACCGGACCCTGTACAAGACGCCGCGCATGCCCGCCTGGAACGACCGGTTCAAGTGGCTGCTCACCGACCCCGCCACCTGGCGCGACGGCCTGTGGCTGCTGCTCGACCCGATCGTCAAGATCGGCCTGCTGCCGCTGTTCGCCCTGCTCCCGGGGCGCGGCCTGCGCCTGTACGCCCTCATGGCCAACCTCCTGCTCGGCGCCACCTCCGCGAGCCGCCTGGCCGGCCAGCTCGTCCATCTCAAGCAGGTACGCAACCTCGCCGCCGACTCCCAGGCGGCCGAGATGCGCAGGATCGAACGCGACCTGCACGACGGCACCCAGGCGAGACTCGTCGCGATCGGCATGACCCTGGGCGCGGTCGAACAGCTCATCGACGACAATCCGGCCGCCGCCAAGGCCCTGCTGAGCAAGACCAGGGACGCCTCGGCCGAGACCCTGACCGAGCTGCGTACCGTCATCCGCGGCATCCACCCCCCGGTGCTGGCCGAGCGCGGCCTCGCCGACGCCGTACGCGCGCTCGGCATGGACAGCCCCCTCCGGGTCACCGTGAACGTCGAGCTGCCCCACCGCCTGGAGGCCCCGGTCGAGGCCGCCGCCTACTTCACGATCAGCGAACTGCTCGCCAACGCCGCCCGCCACAGCGGCGCCGACTCCGTCGAGGTGGACATCAGCACCAACGGCACCGCCCTGCGCGTCACCGTGCGCGACGACGGCATGGGCGGCGCCGACCCCGCCAAGGGCACCGGACTGGCCGGCATCGAACGCCGCCTCGCCGCCTTCGACGGCGTGCTGGCCCTGCACAGCCCGCCCGGCGGCCCCACGGTCGTCACCATGGACATCCCGCACGTGCTCCCCGACCGCGAGGGCAAACTGACCACGATGCCCCCGAGGATGGCCGTCACCGTGGGCCTGCTGTACGCCACGGCCTGGTGCCCGCTCTTCCCCCAGGGCCTGGTCACGGCCATCTTCAAGATCTTCTCCATCGACGAGAAGGGCTGGTTCCTCGCCCTCTACCTCCCCGAGTTCCTGCAGTGGCCCATGATCGTCTTCAACGTCGTCCTCGGAACCGTCATGTACGTCGCGGCCGTACGCATCCCGGCCGTCCACAACAGGAAACACGGATTGGCCCTAAGGTCCTGTTGATGAAACGCGTGCTCATCGCCGAAGACCTCTACCTGCTCAGAGACGGCCTGGTCCACCTGCTGCAGGCCCACGGCTTCACGGTCGTCGGCGCGGTCGAGAGCGGCCCCGAGCTGCTGAAGGGGCTGCTGGAGCTGCGTCCCGACGTCTCGGTCGTCGACGTACGCCTGCCGCCCACGTTCACCGACGAGGGGCTGCAGGCCGCGCTGGAGGCCCGCTCGAAGGTGCCGGGGCTGCCGGTCCTCGTCCTGTCGCAGCACGTCGAGCAGCTGTACGCGCGCGAGCTGCTGGCCGACGGCTCCGGCGGCATCGGCTACCTGCTGAAGGACCGCGTGTTCAACGCCGAGCAGTTCGTCGACGCCGTGCACCGGGTCTCCGAAGGCGGCACGGCGATGGACCCCGAGGTGATCGCCAAGCTGCTGGCCAGCAACGCCAGGAACGAGCCGCTGGCCGCCCTCACCCCGCGCGAGCGGGAGGTCCTGGAGGCCATGGCAGAAGGGCGCTCCAACGCCGCGATCTCCCAGCGGCTCTACCTCAGCGAGAGCGCCGTCGCCAAGCACACGGCCGGCATCTTCGCCAAGCTGGGCCTGGCTCCCTCCGACGACGACAACCGGCGCGTGCTCGCCGTGCTCGCCTACCTCAACAGCCGCTCCTGACTCACTGTCCTCCCTTCGCGCAGCGGTAGCCGGATCCAGCCTGAGTTGTCGGTGGGAGCGGCTATTTTCATAGAGGCACGGCGCGACGAAAGGGTGGATCCTCGTGAAGATCCGGGTTAACCGCGATGTACTGGCAGATGCGGTGGCATGGGCCGCCCGAGTGCTGCCCAGCCGCCCGGTGGTGCCCGTACTCTCCGGGTTGCTGCTGGAGGCGGGGGAGGAGCTGAGCCTGTCCGCCTTCGACTACGACGTCTCCGCGCGGGCCATGGTCGACGCCGACGTGGCCGAGTCGGGGAGCGTGCTCATCCCCGGGCGACTGCTCGCCGAGATCAGCCGCAGCCTGCCCGCCGACGACGTCGAGATCGTCACCGAAGGCCAGGAGGCGGTGCTGACCTGCGGGAGCGCCGAGTTCGGCCTGATCACGATGCCGGTCGAAGACTTCCCGACGCTTCCCGTCATGCCGCCGAGCATCGGCGCGATCGGCGGAGGCGTGTTCGCCTCGGCGGTGAGCCAGGTCGCGCCCGCCGCGAGCCGCGACGACACGCTGCCGATGCTCACCGGCATCAGGGTCGACATCGAGGGCGAGTCCGTGGCGATGGCCGCGACCGACCGCTACCGCATCGCCGCCCGCGACTTCACCTGGCGGCCGGCCGGCCCCGGTCTCGCCGTCTCCGCCATGGTTCCGGCGAAGGTGCTGGTCGAGGTGGCCAAGTCGCTGCGCGGCGGCGAGGTGTCCGTCGCGATGGGCGACGGCGTGGCCGGGTTCGAGAGCGTCGGCCGCAGCACGACCGTGCGGCTGCTCGACGAGCAGTTCATCGACTACCGCGCCAGGCTGACCTCCGACTGGTCGATCAGGGCCGACGTCGCCGTGGGGCCGTTCGTCAGCGCGATCAAGCGGGTGGCCCTGGTGGCCGAGCGCAACACCGCGATCCGGCTGTCGTTCACCCAGGGTCAGGTGCTGATCCAGGCGGGCGGCGGCGACATCGGGCGCGGCACCGAGGTGGTCGACTGCGAGCTGCGCGGCGACGACATCCAGATCGCCTTCCAGTCGCAGTTCCTGCTCGACGGCCTGACCGGCGTCGAGGGCGAGCTGGCCAGGATCAACATGGAGTCGCCGACCAGGCCCGCCCTGATCCAGGACGTCCCCGGCGACGCCGAGCCCGCCTTCCGCTACCTGGTCATGTCCCTGCGCCTGACCTGACCCTCACTCCGCCGCCCCCGACTGGCGCTCGGCGACCAGCTTGAAGACCCTCTTGAAGTCCGCGTACGCCTGCTCGCCCACGGCCCGCGCGTGCGCGGCCTCCATGTCGGCGATGATCGCGTCCGACTTCGCCATGTGATCGAGGCCCCTCTCGGTCGGCACGATCAGCTTGGCCCGCCGGTCGGCCGGGTCGGGCTGCCGCTCCACGTACCCGAGCGCGACGAGCTCGTCCACCAGCGTGCCGATCACCTGCTTGTGCTGGCCCGACTGCGCGGCCAGGTCGGTGGCCCTGCTGCCCTCCTCGTCCAGGTACGCCAGCACGGCCCCGTGCCGCGCCCGCAACCGCGGGTGCCCCTGCTCGGCCAGCTTGGCGAAGAGCTCGCGCTGCAGCCCGAAAAGTGTCCGTACGGACAGGACGCCGAGGTCGGGTTCGTCCTGCTTGCGATGACTCCTACGCACGTCGCACCCTCCAATTAGTCACTAACTTTGACTATCACTAATTCTTACTATACCGTGGTCGCATGACGACGACGGTGGAACTCACCAGATTCAGGGTGTCCCCGGAGCGTGCCGGCCGGTTGCTGGCGGCCCGGCCGGGGATGCTCGAAGACTTCGCGGCCGACCGTGCCGGCTTCCTCGGCGCCAGGCTGGTCCGCCTGTCCGACGACGAATGGCTGGACATCGTGGAGTGGCGGTCGAGCGACGACTTCGCCGCCTCCCGTGCCAAGGGCGCCAACCTGCCCGGCATCCAGACGTTCTTCACCCTGATCGACGAGCTGATTTCCGCAGAAGAGGGGACAATGCAATGACCATCCTGATCACCGGTGCCGGCGGCAACGTGTCGAGCGCCGTTCTGAAGTCGCTGGGCGACCTGTCCGACGTGCGGGTCCTGGTGCGTGACGCGGCCAAGGCACCGGCAGGCGTGGAGGTCGCCGTCGGCGACCTCCACCACCCCGAGACGCTCGACGCCGCCTTCAAGGGCGTCGACACCCTGTGGCTGCTGACCGCCATGGGCCCCCAGGCGCCCCACGCGAGCATGAACGCCGTCTGGGCCGCACAGAGGGCCGGAGTGGGTCACGTGGTGCGCCTGTCGGCCATCGGCGCCGCCCACGACGCCCCGACCCGCAACGGCCGCCTCCACGCCCTCTCCGACGTCGAGCTCGCCGCCTCGGGTCTCGACTGGACGGTCATCCGCCCGGCCTTCTTCATGCAGAACCTTCTCGGCTCGGTCAACGGCGACACCTTGTACGGCGGCATCGGCGAAGGCCGGATCGGCCTGATCGACACCCGCGACATCGCCGACTTCGCGGCCACGGTCCTGCGCGACCCGGCCCGCCACAACGGCCGGACCTACACTCTCACGGGCCCGGCCAGCATCTCACTGAGGGAGGCCGCCACCGACCTGACCGAGGTCTACGGCACGCCGATCACCTACCAGCCGGTGTCGCCCGACGACGCCCACCAGTCGATGCTGGCGGCAGGCATGCCCGACTGGGACGCGGCGGTCACCAAGGAATACCTCAAGGCGTACGCGCGAGGGTGGGGCGACTACACGACGACGGCCTACACCGACGTGACGGGGCGTGCGGGCCGCACCTTCGCCGAGTTCGCGAAGGACCACGCGGCCCGGCTCCGCCCCTGAACGCCCGTCAGGAGTCGGTGAGCGCGATGAGGATGTGCTCCATGCACGCGTGCCCCGCCCGCTCGGCGGCGGCCGCGTCACCGGCGGCGATGGCGCGGGCGATGGCGTCGTGCGGGATGTAGCTCTTGTTCAGCGAGGTGCCGGCGGCCGTGATGCTGGCCCGCAGCGCCGCCGAGAAGTCCTCGTAGAGGTCGATGAGCACGAGGTTGTGGGTGGAGTGCGCGACCGCCATGTGGAAGGCCAGGTCGGCCTCGACGAAGTAGTCGGGGTCGTCGAGCTCCCACGCCCGGTCGCGCTCGGCCAGCGCGGCCTCGATGCGGCGGATGTCCTCGTCGGTGCGCCTGGTGGCGGCCAGGCGCGCGGACTCGACCTCCAGCGCGCGCCGCACCTCCAGGATCTCCAGCTGCTCGGCCTGACGCAGCCGGCGCAGCATCGCCCCGGACAGCTCACTGGTGGCCCGGACGTAAGTGCCGTCGCCCTGACGGCACTCCAGCAGCCCGGCGTGCGTCAACGCACGTACGGCCTCGCGAACGGTGTTGCGACCCACTCCGAGTTGCTCGGCGAGCACGGTCTCGGTGGGGATCTTGCCGTTCATCTGCCACGACCCTGAGGTGATCTGCTCCTTGAGCTGATCGATCACCTGGTCGACGAGCGAAGCTCGCTGCGCCGTACGCAGACTCACAGTCCGCCTCCTCCGGGGAAACCAATCATCCTATGAGTCAATGACTGGTCGACCCTAATTATTCCAGACTCAAAAGTCCAAATCTGGAGCTCCCGGAGGTCAGTGCGAAACAGTGGCGCCCACCGTCACCCCCGCCATCGCGGAGCGAACTCCGGCAGCTTCGAGGGCTTTACGATATGCGGCTGTCTGCTGTGCTCTGGACCCGGCCCTGCCGTAAAGGTCGCCCAGCTCACGCCAGCAACGAGCGGCCTGACGGTCGGAGCCGAACACCGGGCGGTCGAGCGAGTCGAGCTGCTCGTGCGCGGTGCGCAGCTGCGCCGAGGCGTTGCCTTCGAGGTCGAGCGTGATCGTGGCGAGGACCAGGTTGGCCTCGGCCGGCGTCGTGCCCGAACCGTCGTGGGCCAGCTCCAGCGCGGCGCCCGCCAGCGTGGCCGCCCCCTTCTGATCGCCCGCCCGCAGCTTGACGCGCGCGTGCGCGACCAGGCTCTCGCCGTGCTCGCGCGTGGTGCCGGA
>JABFVJ010000250.1 GCA_013362835.1 Nonomuraea sp.
AGCTCGGGCAGCGGCTTGTCCGCCCGCGCGGGCGCGGGCAGCGCCGCGGGCGCCGGTTCGAGCAGCCGCTCGAACACGCCGGCGAACAGCTTCTGCACGACGTCCTTGCCCAGGGACTCCGGCGTGCGCTCGGCCTCGGCGGGGTCGGAGAAACGCAGCAACGGCAGGATGTCGCCGAGCAGCAGGTGACCCCAGCAGGCCACGGCCAGGTCGGCCAGCCGGCCCGCCACGGTCTGCGTGCCGACGACCGCGCACGCGCGGTCGAGGGGAATCGCCTGCCACCAGGCCTCGGGCAGCTGGGGCTCCTCCACGATCGGCGCGATCTGACCAGGGGAGGTCCAGCGCAGGGGTGGCGCGAGGTCGCTCAGGCTGAGGTTCATTGAGGTCCAACCGGCAAAGGGAAGATATCCGCAGTTCAGACTATGTGATCAGGGGGACAGAAATGGGCTCCCCCTTCCGGAATGCGAGATATAGAGCATCGATCGGGCCCTTGTGCAGGCGACGAACAGTATGCTCCGCTCGCGTTGCAGCGCACGAGCCCGCGCGGCGGGTTCCTCGGGCAGCGACTCGGGCACCACGCCCTCCGCCACGCCGACGAGCGCCACCCGCTCGAACTCCAGCCCTTTGAGGTGCTGGAAGGTCGCCACGCGCACGTCCAGCCCGTCGAGCGCCCGCCTGGCGTCGCGGGCCAGCCCCGGCGTGCGCGCCCCCACGGCGATCTCACTCTCCGGGACGCCGTCGTCCAGCCACGCGCCGACCGTGGTCCGCAGCCCGGCCAGCTCCGACTCGGGCGATTCGTACGCCCTGACCATCGGGCGTTCGCCGTTGTGCGTGGCGCGGTAGCCGTACATCTCGGCCACGCCATTGACCAGGCCGTTCGCCGGACCGCCGCCGCGCAGCCTGACCACGAACGACAGGATCTCCTGCGGCAGCCGGTGGGAGATCCGCAACGTGTGCTGCACCGCCGGGATGCCGACCGCGCCGAGCGCCACCCGCGTGTCGGTCACCCGCTGGTGCGGGTCGCCCACCACGAACAGGTCGTCGTGCGCGTGCGGCGCCGCCGCCCGCAGCAGCCGCCACTGCGCCGGGCTGATGTCCTGCGCCTCGTCCACCACGATGTGCCGGTACGGCTTCCGCCCCGGGTCCACGTCGTCCAGCAGGTCGCCGGTCGTGATCGACAGCAGCCTGATCGCCTCGTCGGTCAGCTCGGCGAGCGACCGCGCCCCGGGCCCGACCAGGGCGGGACGGCGGCCCTCCGCGTCGGTCACGATCCGCATGGCGAGGCGCTCGGCGTTGTCCACCTCGACGCGCTTGCGCACGGCCTCGTCCTCGATCAGCACGTCGAGCCGGCGCGACAGCTCCTCGGCCAGCCCCTGCGAGAACGTCACCAGCAGCACGGGCCCGCGGCCGCCCGCCGCCAGCCGGGCCGCCCGGTGCAGGGCGATGACCGACTTGCCGGTGCCCGCGCCGCCCACGACCAGCACGGGATGCTCGTACCGCGCGGCCCTGGCCAGCCGGTGCTGCGACGGATGCAGGAACGTGCACCAGCCGGGCGCTTCGAGCACCCGGTCGAGCTCCACCTTGTCGGCCGCGAACACGGCGCGGTCGGGGCTGCGCAGCAGGGCCGCGTGCAGGTCGTCGGGGTCGATCGGCCCGGTCTCCTCGTCGGAGGCGCGCCAGGCGTCCAGCTCCCGCCACGCCTCCGCGAGCGAACCGCCCCTGGCCAGCACGGCGAGCGGGGTGTGCTGGGTGGGCGGCAGCAGCGGTTCGAGCGCGGCCACGTCGGCCTCGGTGGAGATGAGCCTGACCAGCGGGAGCGCGTGCACGTCGATGCCGAGCGCGAGCAGGTCGCCGTCGCAGATCGGGTCGAACAGCCGCGACGGGCGCATCGACCTCCGTAACGCGGGCTCGACCCGTTCCAGGGCCTCGGCGTCCCACTCCTCGACGACGCCGATCACGGGGTTGACGCCGTACCGGTGGCGCTGGGCGTACGACCAGGCCCGCGGGTCGGGCAGTACGGCGAGCAACCAGTAGACGTCGCGCTGCCGGACCACCACCCCGCGCTGCCCCTCGGCGAGGCGGAGCGTCGCGACCCGCGCGTCCCTGCCGCCCCGCACCCGTTCGGGGTGCGGGGCGCCGGAGACGTTCAGCAGGAACCGGCGCAGCGCGACCACGACGTCCCTGCGCACCGGCTGAGCCAGTGCGCCGAGCTCCCCGGGAAACCCGGGACCGATCGCGAGCCGCGGCACGGGCGCTCAGTCCAAGAGGGCGAGCAGGTCGCGGTCGCCGCGTTCGCGGAGCCTGGTGAGCAGATCCGGCAGGCCGACGGAGCCCGTCAGCCCGATCCTGGTCGCGATCACCCTGGCCGCCTGATCTCGGGTGCCGCCCGGAGCCGTGTAGCCGACCAGGCGCAGCGCCTTGGTGATGTTCTCGGCGTTCTGGGCGGCGACCGGCAGGTGGCGGGCCCGCAGCACGCCCTCGTCCGAGAGCGTGAGGAACAGGTGTCCGCCCTCCTTGGCGCCGACGTCCACGAGCAGGCGCTCGATGGACTCCAGGACCGGACGGCCGTGCCAGGTCATGGTCAGCTCGCCCGCGGCGCTCCTGACCGCCCTGGTCTCGCCCGGCGAGAGGCCCAGATAGGCGGCGAACCCCGTCGGCAACGCGCACTCGCCTCCGGCGAGTTGCTCGGCGGTCACGTCGATGCGCAGCCACCAGCGTCCGTCCGGCTGGCGGAAGCAGCGCCTGGTCTGGGAGACGTCCTTGAGCGGTTGGTACGGCTTGTGCTGCTCGGACCCGCCGTTCGACTCGCCCGCCACCGGCGTGAACGCCTGGAACTGCGGCGGCCCCGGAGG
>JABFVJ010000023.1 GCA_013362835.1 Nonomuraea sp.
GTCCACCTCTGTTAGCGCTAACATCGCTGAACGGGCAGGAACTCGCTGAACCTGAAAGGTTTTCGGCAACGTAAAACGGCTAGATCGTACTGTCAAGCGAAAAGGGTTTCGAAGCATGGAGGAGGTTCGCGGCCGGACTTAGCCAACGCACATGAAGGGCAAAGGAAGTTCCCAGGTAGGCGTCGTACCGTCTGATTCCGGAATCGGCCTACAGAAGGAATCCTCCCCGTGAGACACGATCATGAAGGTCGGCGGGTCAGCCGGCGACGCCTGATCGCGGGCGTCAGCTCGCTCGGGCTCGGCGGCCTGCTGGCCGCGTGCGGCCCGGAACAGCCCGCCGTCACGACCTCCACCGGCGCGGTCGTGACCCCCAAGGCGACCACGGCCAAGGACCTGACCTCGCTGTTCGGCGGGGCGAGCACGTGCAGGCTGACCGCGTCCACGACGCAGGGGCCGTACTACTTCGACGCGGACAAGATCCGGAGCGACATCCGCGAGGACAAGCGGGGCGTACGGCTGCGCCTGGCGATCAAGGTGCAGGACAGCGAGTCGTGCGAGCCGCTGCCCGGCGCCGTCGTGGAGATCTGGCACTGCGACGCGGACGGGATCTACTCCGGGGCCGAGTCGCTGTCACGCGGCGGCGGCGCGTCGCCCGGCGGGAACCCGCCGAGCGGCGGCCCGGGGCCGAGCGGTCCTCCTCCCACCGGCGCTCCCCCGAGCGGCGGGCCCGGAGGCGGACAGAGGGGCGGGCAGGACGGTGGGCAGGGCGACATGGGGGATCTGACCCCCACCGACGACGAGCGGTACCTGCGCGGCGCGCAGGTCACCAACGGCGACGGCATCGTGGAGTTCACCACGATCTGGCCGGGCTGGTACCGGGGACGGACCATCCACGTCCACGCCATGGTGCACGTCAGCACCAAGCGCGTGCTGACCACCCAGATGATGTTCGACGAGTCGCTGAACTCGGCGGTCATGGCCAAGGCGCCCTACTCGGCGCACACCGGGCGGGACACGTTCAACGACGGCGACGGCATCTACCGGGACGAGATGCTCTTGAAGGTCACCGAGGAGGACGGCGGCTACCTGGGCGTCATCGTCTTCGCCGCCGACTCCGACCAGGACGGTACCTAAGGGACGAACTCTCTCCGGCCCGGGCGCGCGCGTGCTCGGAAGCCGACCCCCTAGGGTGGGGACCGTCGTTGGCGGCGTCCCGATGAGAGGAAGATCCGGTGAGCGGTGCCGGTGAGTTGGCCGTACCCGAGTCGGTCGAGAGCCCGGACAGGGCGGGGCCGCCCTCGGGGGGCCTGGCCCGGTGGTTGCTGCGGCACCAGGTCCAGCCGGTCGGCCCGGAGACGGCGGAGGGGCACGCGCCGCCGCAGGCCTGGTGGAAGGTCATGTGCCTGACCGGCGTCGACTACTTCTCCACCCTCGCCTACCTGCCGGGCATCGCCGCGCTGGCGGCCGGGGTGCTGTCGCCGCTCGCCACGCTGCTCATCGTGGCGCTGACGCTGCTCGGCATGCTGCCGATGTACCGGCGGGTGGCCAAGGAGAGCCCCCACGGGCAGGGGTCGGTGGCCATGCTCGAACGCCTGCTGCCGTTCTGGCGGGGCAAGCTGTTCGTGCTGGTCCTGCTGGGGTTCGTGGCCACGTCGTGGATCATCACGATCACGCTGTCGGCCGCCGACGCCTCGGTCCACATCCTGGAGAACCCCTTCTTCCCGAGCTTCCTGCACGGCCACGCGGTGATCATCACCGTGGTGCTGCTGCTGGTGCTCGGCGGGGTGTTCCTGATGGGCTTCACCGAGGCGGTCGGCGTCGCGATCCCGCTGGTGGCGCTGTTCCTGCTGCTCAACGCCGTCGTGGTCGCCGTCGGGCTCGCCGACGTGGTGTCCGACCCCGAGGCGCTGTCCCGCTGGACGGACGCGCTGCTGTCCGGGCGCGGCGGCTTCACCGGGCTCGTCGGCCCGGCGGTGCTGGCCTTCCCGCTGCTGGTGCTCGGCCTGTCCGGGTTCGAGACGGGCGTCAGCATGATGCCCCTCGTGGCCGCGCAGGGCGACGACCCCGAACGGCGGCTGCGCTCGCGCATCGCCAACACCCGCAAGCTGCTGACCGTGGCCGCCCTGATCATGAGCGTCTACCTGATCGCCACCAGCTTCGTGACCACGGTGCTCATCCCGGCCGAGCAGTTCGCGCCCGGCGGGCAGGCCAACGGCAGGGCGCTCGCGTACCTGGCGCACGAACGGCTCGGCGAGGGCTTCGGCACGGTCTACGACATCAGCACCATCCTCATCCTCTGGTTCGCCGGCGCCTCGGCCATGGCCGGCCTGATCAACATCGTGCCGCGCTACCTGCCCTCGTACGGCATGGCGCCCGAGTGGGGCCGGGCCGTGCGGCCCGTCGTGCTGGTGTACACCGGCATCTGCGTCGTGCTCACGCTGGCCTTCAACGCCGACGTCGACGCCCAGGCCGGCGCGTACGCCACGGGCATCCTGGCCATGATGGTCTCCGGCGCGGTCGCGGTCACCATCTCGGCCGTACGCAAACGCCAGACCCCGGCGATCATCGGGTTCACCGTCCTGACGCTGGTGCTGCTGTACGCGCTGGCCGAGAACATCAGGGAGAAGCCCGACGGCATCACCATCTCCGCGTTCTTCATCCTCGGCATCGTCGCGATCTCGCTGATCTCCCGCGTGTCGCGCACGACCGAGCTGCGGGCCGACCGGATCGAGTTCGACGAGGCCGCCCGCCGGTTCGTCACCGACTCGCTGGCCCACGACGGCGCGCTCAACATCATCGCCAACCGGCGCAACGCGGGCGACGCGGGCGAATACCTGGCCAAGGAGATCGAGCAGCGCGGCATGAACCCCGTGCCGGGCCGCGCGGACGTGCTGTTCCTGGAGATCGACGTCATCGACCCGTCCAGCTTCAGCGACGTGCTGCGCGTGCACGGCGTCGAGGTCGACGGCCACCGCGTGCTGCGTGCGGAGAGCCCGGCCGCGCCCAACGCCATCGCGGCCGTGCTGCTCGCGCTGCGCGACGCCACCGGCGTACGTCCCCACTGCTACTTCGAGTGGGCCGAGGGCTCGCCGGTGGTCCACCTGCTGCGTTACCTGATCCTGGGGCGCGGTGACACGGCCCCGGTCGTACGGGAGATCATCCGCAAGACGGAGCCCGACCCGCGGCGACGGCCGGGCATCCACGTCGGCGGGTGACCGTTCAGACCCAGCGGACGCGGAGCCAGGCGAGGCTCATGCGGGCTCAGGCGGGGTAGTAGGGTTGGTGGGGCGACTTCGGGGGGTCGGGCTGGGGGGTGTCGCGGTCGAGGCCCTGGAGGGCGAGCCTGAAGCGGGCGCAGCGTGCTTCGAGCTCGCGTTCGTCGTCGAGAATCCACTGTTCGATCATGGACATCACAGTGAACACGCCGGCCGCCGGGCGGCGGCCGACTTGGCGGAGACTTTTCACTCCAGCAACTCGACCGTGCCGCGCTCGCCGTCGACGCGGATCCGGTCGCCGTCGCGCAGGCGCATCGTGGCGTTGCCGGTGCCGACCACGGCGGGGATGCCGAGCTCCCGGGCCACGATCGAGGCGTGCGACAGGGGGGCGCCCATGTCGGTCACGACGGCGGCGGCGCGCGGGAACATGGGGGTCCAGCCCACGTTCGTCAGGGTCGTGACGAGGATCTCACCGGGCTTGAGCCGGTCGCCCTCCTCCGGACCCGAGATCACCCGGGCGACGCCCTCGACCACGCCGGGCGCGCCGGGGAAACCGGTCACGGTGTCGCTGACGGGGGCGCTGCCGCCGCGGGCGTCGTACAGGTCGGCGCGGCGGGCGGGGTCGGCGGCCCAGCGCACGGGGTCGAAGCGGCCGACGATCAGCGTGGGGTACGGGGGCAGCGCGGCGTACTGCTCGTAGGTCGCGCGCCGCACCGGCACCCGCGCGACCGCCGTGTCCGTGCCGCGCAGCACGTCGAGGATCTCCTCCAGGTAGAGGAAGAACAGGTCGTCGCCGTGGCCGGTGAGCTCGCCCGCCCGCACCACGAACGCCCGCAGCACCCAGAACGCCCGCATGTTCTCCGACCGCGTGTCCTCACGATCGCGTACGACGGCGTTCCACCGCCGCACCCGGTCGCGCATCTTGGCCTCCTTGCCCGGGTAACGGGCGGCGAACCGGGCCCACGCCTCCTGCCTGGCCTTCTCCTGCCGGACGAGCAGCGCCTCGGTGTCGGTACGCAGGTCGCGCACACCGGCGAGCTGGGCGTCGATCCAGGCCGGGTCCTCGCCGGGCCTGGGCATCGAGACCTCGAACTCGTGGGGGCCCCGATGCCCGTAGGTCAGCGCGAACTCCTCCCGCGTGATCTCGCCCCTCGCGAGCCTGGTCAGGCCCAGGATCGGGCCGAGGCTGGCGAGCTCGCCGCCGGTGTTCACGCCGGTCAGCATGGCCTCGGCGTCGACCTCGCCCATCAGCTTGCGCAGCCGGTCGCGGGTCCACACCAGGGTGGCGCCGCCCTGCCGGCCCGCGGCCTCCAGCATGCGGCTGGAGGTGACGACGTGGGGCCCGATCTCGGTCTCCCACAGGTCGGCGAGCGCGGGGCCCGAGGTCGTGGCGGCCACGCGTTCGCGCAGCTCCTCGCAGCGCGCCCGCGAGGTGGCGAGGAAGGCGGGCATGTTCCTGAGATTGTCGCGTACGCGCTTCCGCAGCCCCACGGCCATCGGCACCACCCGCTTGACGATCCCCCACCGGGACATGCGCACCTTCGGCACGTCGAGGCCGGGCGGCAGCTTGCCGAAGACCTGCTCGACCGCGCCGAGCCTGCTCTTCATGCCGAGGGCCGCGCCGATCGAGTAGACGAGGCTGAGGTTCATGTAGAAGCGGCCGCCGATGTTGCCCACCAGGTCGAAGCCGGGCAGGGCCGAGGCCGACATGGCCTCACGGATGAACAGGCGGACGAACGACCAGGTCGCGGGGGTCATCACGTCGGGGATGGCCTCGCCCAGGTTGCCGGCGGTCCACAGGTAGTCGCCCTTGAGGCTGTCGTTCCACTCCTCGACCGGCGCGCGCAGGCCGGTGATCGGGCGGGCCTGGAGGATCGCGAACTCGCCGTCGCGCCTGGCCCACTCGACGTCCATCGGGGTGTCGTACAGGGCCTGGACGCGGGCGCCGAGTGCGGCCAGTTCGACGGCCTCCGGCGGGTCGAGGACCGGGCGGCGGCGCAGGTCGCCGGGGACCGGCTGCTCGTGGGTGCCGGACTCGGCGCGTACGGTCATGACCGTCTTGTCGGCCACCTGGGAGGCGGTGACGCGCCCGCCCGACACGGTGATCGTGTCGGGGGTGACCTGGCCGCCCACGACGGCCTCGCCGAGCCCCCAGGAGGCGTTGATCACGGTCGCGTCGCGGTCGCCGGTGACCGGGTCGGCGGTGAACATGATCCCGGCCGCGTCGGCGTCGACCAGCTCCTGGACCACCACGGCCAGCGCCACGTCGTCGTGCGGCACGCCGTTCTGGTCGCGGTAGGCGACCGCGCGCGGGTTCCACAGGGAGGCCCAGCAACGCCGTACGGCCTCCAGCAGGCCGTCGCCCCGGATGTTGAGATAGGTGTCCTGCTGCCCGGCGAAAGACATGCCGGGCAGGTCCTCGGCGGTCGCCGACGAGCGTACGGCCACCGCGACGTCGTCGCCGAGCGCGTCGTAGGCGGCGCGGATCTCGGCGGCGAGCTCCTGCGGGATGTCGTGCGCGGCGAACAGCGCGGCCGCGTCGCCCGAGGCGATCCGGTCGCGGAAGCCCGCCACGAACGACCTGTACGCCTCGGTGGTGACGACGAAGCCGCCGGGCACCGAGAGCCCGGCCCTGGCCAGGCGGGCGAGCGAGGCGCCCTTGCCGCCCGCGGTCTCCAGGTCGGCCGCGGGGTCGTCGAGAGGGATGACTGCCTTCACCGCACGCGCTCCTTCACAGGGCTGATCGATGCCGCCAGTTTGCGCCGGGCGACTTCGGCGAGGGTGTCGAGAAGATCGAGGGTGGCCCGCGCGACGGCCGCGGCGTCGCCGGGCGGCAGCGTACGGCCGGTGCCGACCGTACGCTCGACGCTGTCGGCCAGCAGCGCGGCGACCCGCTCGTCGGGCAGCCGGTCGGACTCGGGGCGCAGGCCCGGCAGGAACATGAAGCCGTAGAAGATCGAGCCGATCACCGTGGCGTGCTCGCCCGGCTCCTCGCGCACCGCGCCCAGCTTGATCAGCTCGCGCAGGTAGGCGTCGAAGGGGCCGCCGAGTTCGAGGGCGCCCTCGGGGCGTCGCCGCTTCTGCCGGGTGAGCTTGCCGAGCACCTCGGAGTCGTCGAGCACGACCGCGTGCAGCAGCGGCCGGCGCAGCAGCACCGAGGCCAGCTCCTGGAACAGCGCGCCGAGCGTGGCGGGCGCGCTGTCGCGCACCTCCCGCAGCATGAGGACCCGCTCGCGGCGCAGCAGCGCGGCGAACAACTCGTCGCGGGTCTTCCAGTGCAGGTAGATGGTGCCTTTGGCGACCTCCGCCCGCTTGGCCACGTCGTCGATCGTGGTCTTGTCGTAGCCCCAGCGCAGGATCAGCTCGGCGGCGGCGTCGAGGATCCGGTGGGCGCGCTCTTCCTGGCGCGCGGGGTCCTGCGGCGGCCTGCCGGCTCTGGCCATGTGTCTCACCCCAATTGTTTGACTGAATGAGCATACACAGTCATTTAATTCATGGCAAGTTCATCCGGATGTCCGGGATCGTCCATGAGGGACCGCCGGAGCGCCGTAGCGTAGGGGGCATGGGCAAGGCGTTCTGGATCGACCAGGAGTTCGACAGGGACCGTGACGGGCGCTATGCCGTACACGTGCGCAAGAACCTGGCGGAGTTCGAGTGGGGCGACATCGCGCCCGTGAGGTTCGCGTGCGCGGCCTGGCGGCTCGCCACGCCGCCCTCGCTCACGCCCGGCTACGTGCGCTGGGACCGCCGCGTCCTCGCGGCCACCTGCCACCGCAACACCTGGGACGGCACCCTCTACGCCCGGATCAAGGTCGTCTCGCCGCTCCCCGAGGAGCTGACCAGGTCACGGGCCTGGTGGCGCGACCGCGGCTGGGTCGGCTGGCAGGAGACCTTCGGCCAGTACGTCGAGCCGACCCAGCAGGACCTCGCCCGCGTCCCGTTCCTGCGCGCGACGCTGCTCGTCGAGGCCCCGGTGCCGCTCGACGACCTGCCGCCCGAGCCCGAAGGGCCCCACGACCAGGTCGAACGGAGCGCCCACCGGGCCGTGGCCGTGCTGGCCCGCGAGCTCGACGCGCTCGTCACCCCGGTGCTCGACCAGCTCGGTTAGCCGCCTCACCAGGCAGCATGCCTGGTGCTCCTGTGGGTAGCAGAGGCCCATGAGAATCCCGTACGTCGTGCTGGCGCTCGCCCTCGTGGCGACCGGTTGCGCCGCCGACACGACGTCCCCCGCGCGGGCGGCCGAACGGTTCCACGCGGCCGTGGCCGCCCATCAGGACGAGGCGGCCTGCGGGCTGCTGGCGCGCAAGACCGCCGACAAGCTCCCCGACCCCGGACAGACCTGCGGGCAGGCGCTCGCCGACCTCAAGCTGGGCCAGGGCGGCGCGGTCACCGAGGTGAACGTGTGGGGCGACGAGGCCCAGGTGCGGCTGGCCGGCGACACGTTGTTCCTGCACCGGTTCGACGACGGCTGGCGGGTGAAGGCCGCGGGCTGTCAGCCCGTGCACGACCAGCCGTACGAGTGCGAGGTGGAGGACTGATGCGGGTGATGTTCACGCTGACCTTGCTCATCATCGTGGTCGGCCTGGCCTGGTTCTTCGTTGTGGGGTGGGCGCGACTGTGAAGTGGCTGAAGGAGAACTCGCTGGCGCTGGCGTTCCTGGTGATGTTCCTGCTGGCGCTGGGCGGTCAGGCGCTCGCGGGCATGTTCGAGTTCAACGACCAGCAGATGTCCCAGGGCGCCGACCCGGTGACGTTCGTCCAGTACGTGACCTCCTCCGACTTCGCCGTGAACGTCGCCGAGAACTGGCAGTCGGAGTACCTGCAGTTCTTCCTGTTCATCGTGGCCACCGTCTGGCTCGTGCAGAAGGGGTCGCCGGAGTCCAAGAAGCCGGACGAGGCCGGGGCGGAGTCGGACGAGAAGCAGCAGATCGGCGCGTACGCCACGGACGAGTCGCCGGCCTGGGCCAGGGCGCGCGGGGCGAAGTTGTGGCTGTTCAGCAACTCGCTCGGGCTGGTGATGGGGGCCGTCTTCCTGCTGTCGTGGCTGGCGCAGTCGGTGGCCGGGCAGGCGGCGTACAACTCCGAGCGGCTGAGCAACCTGCGCGATCCGGTCTCGTGGGGGCAGTACGTGACCTCGGCCGAGTTCTGGAACCGCAGCCTGCAGAACTGGCAGTCGGAGCTGCTGGCCGTGCTGTCGATGGTGGTGCTCTCGATCTACCTGCGTCAGCGCGGCTCGCCCGAGTCCAAGCCGGTCGGCGCCGCGCACACGGCGACGGGGGTGGAGGGCTGACCGGTCACGACGGCCACGATGCGGGTGCCGGGGCGGAAGGCGCCCTGGCGGGTGAGGTCGAGGATCCCGTACAGCATCTTCGCCACGTAGATGCCCTCGACCTGATGTTTCGCGATAAATCGGTCCAAGGTGGGAGTTGAGCGGGCGTAGCCGCCGAAGTGGTAGTCCAGGTTGACGGACCAGTTCGACCAGGTCCGTCCGTACGCCTCGCGCTGCAGCCGCGCCACCTCACCGGCCAGGAACCCGGCCCCCTTCAGCACCGCGAACCCGAGCGCCCGCTTCCCCTCCGGCAACCCCGCCGCGATCCCGGCCAGCGTGCCGCCGGTGCCGACCGGGCAGCAGACCACGTCGTAGTCGGCGCCGATCTCCGCGGGCAGCTCCGCGCACCCGCGTACGGCCGCCGCGTTGCTGCCGCCCTCGGGCAGGATCGTCACCTCGCCCCACCGCTCCCGCAGCCGCGCCCGCACCTCGGGCGTGTGTTTGAGCCGGTAGGAGGCACGATCGAGGTAGGTGAGCGTCATCCCGCACGCGGCCGCCTCGGCGAGCGCCGGGTTGAGCGGCAGCCGCTCCTCGCCCCTGATCACGCCGATGGTCTCGATCCCGTGCAGCCGCCCGGCGCGCGCGACCGCCCTGATGTGATTGGAGTACGCCCCGCCGAACGTGAGCAGCCGCCGATGGCCCAGGTTGTACTTGAGCTTGCGCCGCTTGTTGTCGTCGTGCATCAGGAACACCCGGACCGCACCGAGCACTGGATCCAGGAACGCCTCCATGGCGCTAGTCTACGGTCGGGCCTTTGTTGAGGAGTGTTGGATTATGCGCGTTGCTGAAGCTTTTCGTGCCGCCTTCGGTGCCGATCCCCAGACGGTCTGGCGCGCGCCCGGCCGGGTCAACCTGATCGGCGAGCACACCGACTACAACGACGGGTTCGTCCTGCCCTTCGCGGTGCCGTGGGGCGTCAGCGCCGCCGTCACCCCGCGTACGGACCAGACGATCCGCCTGCTGTCCCTCCAGTCCCCCGGCGCGCCGATCGAGCTCTCCACCAGGGAGGAGGCGACCGGCTGGGCCCGCTACGCCGTCGGCGTGCTCGCCATGCTCGGCGACCGCGTCGCGGGCGCCGACATCGCGGTCGACGGAGACGTGCCCCAGGGCGCGGGCCTCAGCTCCAGCGCCGCGCTGGAGGTGGCCGTCGCCTCCGCGCTCGACGACGTCCACGGGCTCGGGCTCAACCCGATGGAGATCGCCCTGCTCAGCCAGAAGGCCGAGAACGACTTCGTCGGCATGCCGTGCGGCATCATGGACCAGGCCGCCTCGGCGCTGTGCGAGGAGGGCCACGCGCTGTTCCTCGACTGCCGCTCGCTGGCCTCCAGGAACATCCCGCTCGACCTCGCCGCCGAGGGCCTGAGCATGCTCATCATCGACACGCAGGTGCACCACGAGCACGCGGGCGGCGAGTACGCCAAGCGCCGCGCCGAGTGCGAGTCCGCCGCCCGCAAGCTGGGCGTCGAGGCCCTGCGCGACGTCACCGACCTGGCCGCCGCCCTCGACCGGCTCCAGGGCGACGAGCGCAAGCGCGTCATGCACGTCGTCACCGAGAACCACCGCGTCGAGGCCCTGATCGGGCTGCTGCGCGCGGGCAAGGTCAGCGAGATCGGCGCCCTGCTCAACGCCTCCCACCTGTCACTCCGCGACCAGTACGAGGTCTCCTCACCCGAGCTGGACGTGGCCGTCGAGGCCGCCTTCCGCGGCGGGGCGCGCGGCGCCAGGATGACCGGCGGCGGCTTCGGCGGCTCGGCCATCGCCCTGGTCCCGGTGGACCGCCTCGACGGCGTCCAGGAGTCGGTCTCGGCCGCCTACGCCGAGCGCGGCTTCCAGGCCCCGCGCTTCCTCCCGGCCGTCCCGGCGAAGGGCGCGCACAAGATCGTCTAGAGGGCGGGGAAGTCCGGCGGGCGTCGTTCCAGGAAGCTGGCGACGCCCTCGGTGAAGTCGGGCCGGCCGAAGGAGGCCGCCATCTCGTGGGTGGCCTTCCGCGCCGCCTCCTCCAGGGTGGCGTCCCAGTCGTTCCACACCTGCCGCTTGATCACCGCCATCGACGCCGGCGAGCTGTGCACGGCGAGCTCCCTGGCGTACTCCTGGACGTGCGCGAGCAGCGCGTCGCCCGGCACCGCCCGGTTGACCAGCCCCAGCTCGTACGCCTCCCGCCCGCTGAACACCCGGCCCGACAGCAGGACGTCCATGGCCCGCTGCTGGCCCATGACGCGCGGGAGCACCCACGACAGGCCGTACTCGGCGATCAGGCCGCGACGCGGGAACGCCGTGGTCCACTTGGCCTCGTCGGCGGTGAAGACCAGGTCGCAGACGAGCGCGTGCACCATGCCGAGCCCGGCGCAGGCGCCGTTGACGGCGGCGATGATCGGCTTGCCGATGGTCGTGGGGAAGGTGTTGGGGCGGGGGTCGGGGGTCTCGTGGTACGAGCCGGTCTGGATGGCGGTCAGCGTCTTGAAGTCCGCCCCGGCGCAGAAGCCCTTGCCCGCGCCGGTCACCACGACGACCCTGACGTCGGGGTCCTTCTCGGCCTCGGCCAGCAGGTCGAAGTAGCGCCGGCCCATGGCGTCCGTCCAGGCGTTGAGCGTGTCGGGACGGTTGAAGGTCAGCGTGAGCACGCCCTGGTCGGCCGATGAGAGCACAAGTTCCGCCATGCCCTAACCGAACCATGTTCTAGCCCGGACTGGCAAGCCGGTGGTGCACGTACGCGGGGGTGAGTTGCCGCGTGTCGTAGTACCGGTGGAAGACCGGGGTGGCGCTGCCCGACAGGGGCGGGACGATCCACGACCAGTCGGCGGGGCACGTACGGCCGGCCTTCTCCTCGCGTTCGAGATGGGTGAGGAAGCGCCGGGACTCGGTGTGGTGGTCGGTGATCGTCACCCCGGCCCGTTCGAACGAGTGCAGCACCGCCACGTTGAGCTCCACCAGCGCGTGGTCCCGCCACAGCGAGCGCTCGGTGGAGGTGTCCAGGCCGAGGTGCTCGGCCACCTCGGGGAGCAGGTCGTACCGGTCGTGGTCGGCCAGGTTGCGGGCCCCGATCTCGGTGCCCATGTACCAGCCGTTGAAGGGCGCGCACGGGTAGCAGATGCCGCCGATCTCCAGACACATATCCGAAATGGCCGGTACGGCATGCCAGCGCAGCCCCAACCCCGCGAACCACGCGTACTCGGGATGCACCAGCGGCACCTCCAGCACGGCGTCCCCCGGAAGATGGCACAGCAGCGGGTCACCCAGCCCCGCCTGGACGATCAGCGGCAGCACGTCGAACCTCCCCGGCCCGCCACGCCACCCGAGCTCCTTGGCCGCGTCCGTGAGCGCCACGTTACGCGGGTCGCCGAGGACGCCGCCGCCGTCGAGGCGGTGCCCGGCGTACCGGATGAGCTGGTCGTTGAGCACCCGAGGCCCCGGCATGGCCGGGGCGTCCTGGGCGAAGACGGTGATGGTCGGCCTGACCTTCCCCTCCCCCGACGCCTCGCGCAGGTGGCCCACGCACTCCACGGCCACCCCCTCGGCCGTCGCCACGTCCCGCCGGTCCCGCACCTTCAGCGA
>JABFVJ010000337.1 GCA_013362835.1 Nonomuraea sp.
CCCTGGCTCGTGCTCGGGCTGTGGATCGCCGTACTCGCGATCGCCTCGCCGTTCGCGTCGAAGCTGGCGGACGTCCAGCGCGACCGGGCCATCGACTACCTGCCGGCGAGTGCCGACTCCACGCAGGCCGCGAAGATCCAGGACCGGCTGCCCGGTGGCGAGGCCACCGAGATGGTCGTCGTCTACCACCGCGACGCCGGACTGACCGCCGCCGACCGGGCCACCGCCGCCGGCCAGCTCGACCGGATCGCGAGCACCCACCGGCTCACCGCCCCGCCGCGCGGCATCCCGTCCGAGGACGGCACCACCCTGATGTACCCGGTGGCCAGCACCGAGCCGGGCCAGGACGAGAAGGCCCGCGACGAACTGGTCAACTCCGTACGGGACATCGCGCACGGCGGCGACGGGCTCGGCGTCGACGTCGGCGGCGCGGGAGCGCTCGCCACCGATGCCGCAGAGGTCTACAACTCACTGGGCGGACCGCTGCTCTACACCACCGCGGCCGTCGTCGCGCTGCTGCTGATCGTCATCTACCGCAGCCCGTTCCTGTGGCTGGTACCGCTCGCCGTCGCGGGCATGGCCGACTATCTGTCGATGGGCGTGGCCTACGGACTCAACCAGGGGTTCGGCACCTCCGTCTCCGGCCAGAGCTCCGGCATCATGACGATCCTCGTGTTCGGCGCGGGCACCGACTACGCGCTGCTGCTCGTCTCGCGGTACCGGGAGGAACTTCGGCGCAGCGAGCGGCCCTACGACGCCATGGCCGCCGCCCTCAAGGGCTGCGGACCCGCCGTGCTCGCCTCCTCCGGCACCGTCGCCGCCGGACTGCTCTGCCTGCTCGCCGCCGACCTCAACTCCACCCGCGGGATGGGCCCGCTCGGCACCGTCGGCGTGCTGTGCGCGCTGTTCGCCATGCTGACGTTGCTGCCCGCGATCCTCGTCCTGCTCGGCCGGCGCGTGTTCTGGCCGCTGGTGCCCCGCTACGGCAGCACACCCAAGGCCCGCCGGTCCCTGTTCACGGCGATGGGCGGCTCCGCCGGACGCCGGCCCCGCACCGTCCTCGTGGGCGGCGCCGTCCTGCTGGGCGCGCTGGCCCTCGGCGCGCTGAACCTGCCCGGCAACCTCAAGCAGGAGGACTCCTTCACCAGCAAGCCCGACGCCGTCGCCGCGATGGAGACCCTCGCCGCGGCCTACCCCGAACGCGGCACGCAGCCCATCAGCGTCATCACCCCGCGAGGCCGCGCCGCCGAGACGCTCACGGCGGTCCGCGGCATCCGGGGCGTCGACAGCGCGCAGCGAGGCCGTACCGGAAACGGCTGGACCGAGATCTCCGTCATCGCCGCCGCACCACCCCAGTCGGCCGGGGAGACCGCCACCATCGAGGCCCTGCGCGAGAGGCTCGACGGCTCCTACGTCGGCGGGCCCAGCGCCCAGCAGACCGACCTCAAGGACACCAACGCCCGCGACCGACTGGTCGTCGTGCCGATCGTGCTGCTGTCCGTGCTGCTGATCCTGATCGCCCTGCTGCGCTCGCTCGTCGCGCCGCTGATCCTGGTGGCGGCCGTGGTCGCGGTGTGGGGCGCGGCGCTCGGCATCGGCGGGCTCGTCTTCGGGCCGGTCTTCGGCTTCGAGGGCACCGACCCCGGACTTGGGCTGCTGTCCTTCGTGTTCCTGGTCGCCCTCGGCGTCGACTACGGCATCTTCCTGATGCACCGGATGCGCGAGGAGTGCCTCGGCGGCGCCGACCCGGCGTCGGCCGCGCTCACCGCGCTGCGCACCACGGGCGGCGTCATCGCCTCCGCCGGACTCGTTCTCGCCGCCACCTTCGCCGTGCTCACCAACATGCCGCTGGTGCCCCTCGTCGAGCTGGGCTTCGTCATCGCCGTCGGCGTCCTGCTCGACACGTTCCTGGTGCGCACATACCTGGTGACCAGCGCGAGCGTGGCCCTGGGACGCAAGGTGTGGTGGCCGGGCCGGCTCTCCCGGCACCCCGACGGACCCCGCCCGCCGGCCTCGCCGAAGCAGCCGGAGCCCGTGGCCGTCAACGTCCCCTGACCGACCGGCGCCCCCTGACCGACCGGCGTCCCTCCCTCCCGGAGGGGCGCCGCCGTCCCGGAAGATGAACCCCGTGCAGGCAACGACGACAGCGCAGCGGTCCCGCATCGGCGAGCGGGTCATGGCCGCGATCAACCGCGACCCCCTGACCGCCCCGCACCGCACCCGCAACGACGCACTGCTGGCCGTGGCATGGGCCGCCCTCGCCACGGTCACGGCGCTGCTCGGCGGCCAGGAGCTGCGGCCCGACGCGCTCGGCTGGACCCTGTTGTCCGCCGCCCACGTCCCCCTGGTGTGGCGGCGCCGCAGTCCTCTGCTGGTGCTGCTCGCGGTGATGGTCTGCATCGCCCCCTACCACGCCCTGCAGAACAACCACGCCGCGCCCATCTTCGCCACCATGGTGGTGCTGTACACGGTCGCGGCCACCGGCACGGTACGCCGCACCCTGCTCACCGGCACCGCCGTCCTCGGCGCGACCCTGGCCCTCAACGCCCTCACCAACCCCGACGGGACGGCGGAGCTCCTGCGGATCTCCGGCTGGGTCTTCGCGTTCCTCTTCTGCGGCATCGACGTCCGCTACTACCGCCAGTTCGTCGCAGCCATAGTCGAACGCGCCGAACGCGCCGAACGGACCCGCGAGGAGGAGGCCCGCCGCCGGGTCGCCGAGGAACGCCTGCGCATCGCCCGCGACCTGCACGACCTGCTCGCCCACAGCATCACCCTCATCGGCGTGCAGACGTCGGTGGCCGCGCATGTGCTGGCGGC
>JABFVJ010000442.1 GCA_013362835.1 Nonomuraea sp.
GCCCTACTGCACCCCCGCCTCGCGCATGTCGCGCAGCTCCCGCTTGAGCTCCTTGATCTCGTCGCGCAGCCGCGCCGCCACCTCGAACTGCAGGTCGGCCGCCGACTGGTGCATCTGCTCCGTGAGCGACTCGATCAGGGACTCCATCTGCGCCCGCGGCATCTCCCCCGCGATGGCCTTGGCGTGCTGGCCGGCCTGGCGGGCGGCGAAGCCGGGCACCGGGGCCTTGCCGCGCGACTGCTGGCGGCCGCCGCCGAGCAGCTTGTCGGTGTCGGCGTCCTCCCGCTGGAGCGAGTCGAGGATGTCGGCGATCTTCTTGCGCAGCGGCTGCGGGTCGATGCCGTTGGCCTCGTTGTAGGCCATCTGCTTGGCGCGCCGCCGGTTGGTCTCGTCGATGGCCCGCTCCATCGACGGCGTGACCTTGTCGGCATACATGTGGACCTGGCCGGACACGTTACGGGCGGCGCGGCCGATGGTCTGGATCAGCGACGTCTCCGAGCGCAGGAAGCCCTCCTTGTCGGCGTCGAGGATCGCCACCAGCGACACTTCCGGCAGGTCGAGGCCCTCGCGGAGCAGGTTGATGCCGACGAGCACGTCGAACTCACCGATGCGCAGCTCGCGCAGCAGCTCGATGCGGCGCAGCGTGTCGACCTCGCTGTGGAGGTAGCGGACCCGGATGCCGAGCTCCAGGAGGTAGTCGGTCAGGTCTTCCGACATCTTCTTGGTCAGCGTCGTGACCAGGACGCGCTCGTCGCGGTCGGCGCGCTCGCGGATCTCGTGGACCAGGTCGTCGATCTGCCCCTTGGTGGGCTTGACGACGATCTCGGGGTCGACCAGGCCGGTGGGCCGGATGACCTGCTCGACGACGTCGCCCTTGACCCGCCCCAGCTCGTAGGACCCAGGCGTGGCCGACAGGTAGACGGTCTGCCCGATGCGCTCCAGGAACTCCTCCCACTTCAGCGGCCGGTTGTCGAGCGCCGACGGCAGCCGGAACCCGTGGTCGACCAGCGTGCGCTTGCGCGAGGCGTCGCCCTCGTACATGGCGCCGATCTGCGGGACCGTCTGGTGGGACTCGTCGAGGACCAGCAGGAAGTCTTCGGGGAAGTAGTCGAGCAGCGTGTTGGGGGCGGTGCCGGCGGCGCGGCCGTCGAGGTGGCGCGAGTAGTTCTCGATGCCGGAGCAGGTGCCGATCTGGCGCATCATCTCCAGGTCGTAGGTGGTGCGCATGCGCAGCCGCTGGGCCTCCAGCAGCTTGCCCTGCCGCTCCAGCTCCGACAGCCGCGCCGACAGCTCGGCCTCGATGCCGGCCACGGCCGCCGCCATGCGCTCCTCGCCCGCGATGTAGTGGGAGGCGGGGAAGATGTAGAGCTCGTCGTCCTCGGTGATGACCTCGCCGGTCAGCGGGTGCATGGTGGCGAGCTTCTCGATCTCGTCGCCGAACATCTCGATGCGCACGGCCAGCTCTTCGTACTTCGGGATGATCTCGATCGTGTCGCCGCGCACCCGGAACGTGCCCCGGGTGAAGGCCAGGTCGTTGCGCGTGTACTGCATGTCGACCAGGCGGCGCAGGAGCTGGTCGCGGTCGACCTCCATGCCGACGCGGAGCCTGGCCATGCGGTCGACGTATTCCTGCGGGGTGCCCAGGCCGTAGATGCACGAGACGGAGGCGACCACGATGGTGTCGCGGCGGGTGAGCAGCGAGTTGGTGGCCGAGTGGCGCAGCCGCTCGACCTCGTCGTTGATCGAGGAGTCCTTCTCGATGTACGTGTCGCTCTGCGGCACGTACGCCTCGGGCTGGTAGTAGTCGTAATAAGAGACGAAGTATTCGACCGCGTTGTTGGGCAGCATCTCGCGCAGCTCGTTGGCGAACTGGGCGGCGAGCGTCTTGTTGGGCTGCATGACCAGCGCGGGCCGCTGCAGCCGCTCGATCAGCCAGGCGATCGTGGCGGTCTTGCCGGTGCCGGTGGCGCCGAGCAGGACGTTGTCCTTCTCCCCGGCCTTGACGCGGCGCTCCAGCTCGGCGATGGCCGTGGGCTGGTCGCCGGATGGAGTCATCTCGGTGACGACCTCGAAGGGCGCCACCTTCCGCTGCAAATCTGTGACCGGACGCATGGTGCCACTGTAGGCGGCGCCACCGACAGAAACGCTCAGGCCGTGGGCTCCCCGATCCGGGGGAACGGCGTGGTCGAGAAGACCACCTCGACCGGCACCTCGAAGTATCCGGCCATCCGCAACGCCAGGTAAAGGCTGGGACTGTACTCGCCCCGCTCCAGGTAGCCGACGGTCTGGTAGTGGACCCCCAGGGCCTCGGCGAGCTGTCTGCGGGTCACACCGCGTTCGGCGCGCAGCAGCGCGATGCGGTTGTGAACGGTCTCACTCATCGCACCCCATCCTCTCAGCCCGCTGCAGCAGAGCACGGCGAAGGTCTCCAAGGCCGGCCGCGGCGGCGCTGCCGTCGGCGACGTCCTGGCCGCACAGAATCCGGGCCCGCCCGTAGCTCATATGCAGGTGGCCGGCCTCGATCGCCGCTGCCAGCCACCCTCCAAGTAGCAGGTCTACTACATCCATAGCACACCTACTACGGGACGCAATAGACATATGACGACAGATTGCAAGCGAACAGTAAGTCACACCCGATACGGTCGGATTCGCCTGTAGCGGAAAAGGAAGGTTCGATGTCACGACCCAGAGAGGCACTGATCCAGGCAGGTCAGGGCATAGCCCAAGCGGTCGCTCAAGGAGGTGACGTACGGCAGGCGATGAGCCAGGCGGTGGGACAAGTCGTCGACCAGGCGGGCCAGCTGGGCGGCCAGGCCCGCGGCTTCGCCCTGAACCCGCACGACTTCGCCGCCGCCCGCGACGGGGGCGCCTCCATCGGCACGCTGATCGAGGCCAGGTCCGCGTCGCTGAACGAGGCCGGCGAGATCGTCAATCGCAGCTTCGCCGAGAACGGCATGCACGTCATCTCGCCGGTGGTGATCCCCAAGGCCGGCACGGCCAAGGTGATCATCCCGCTGGGCGTCCTCGTGGTGCTCGGCCTGATCGGCGCGGCCGGGGGCATCGTGCCCGGCTCCGAGCGTTTCTTCGGCCCGCACTACTGGGTCGTCCTGGTCCTGGCCGCCGCGTTCCTGTGGTGGCGCAGGAGCGTGGTGATGGTGCCCGAGGGCTGCAAGGCGCTGATCACCCAGTTCGGCAAGCTGGTGCACATCGCCGACCCGGGCCGGGTGACGCTGTTCAACCCGTGGAAGCGGGTCAGCTACATCGTCAACACCACCCGTGAGTACCCGTTCAACGCCCCGATCAGCGAGGCGCCGACCCAGCAGGGCGTCAAGGCGAGCGTCGACCTGTTCCTGCAGTTCAGGATCGAGAACCCGGCCGAGTTCATCTTCGTGCTCGGCTCGGTCAGCGGCTTCCAGTCCAAGCTGCAGAACGCCATCAGCGAGGTCACCCGTTCCCTCATCTACGCCCAGCGGGCCGAGGAGATCTACGACCTGGTGGGCGAGAGCACCCTCGGCATGCTGGAGAGCCTGAACCAGCAGTTCCTCCCCGCCGTACGGCTCACCGACGTGAACATCACGCACGCCGAGCCGTCCAGCCAGGAGTACCGCATGGACCTCGCGGCCCCCGAGATGGTCCGCGTGGCCAAGGAGGCCTACACCTACGAGTACGAGCTCCAGCTGCGCAAGGAGCAGAACGAGGGCGATCTGGTCAAGGAGCTCGCCGGGCTGCAGGAGACGCTGAGCGCCATCCAGGCCGAGATCGCCGGATACCAGGCCCGCATGGACACCGCGCTCGAACGCGCCAGCCACCAGGCCACCGCGCAGGCCAGGCAGCGCCTGGTCGAGGCCGAGTCCACGGCCAACGCCAACGCCGCGCTCCTGGAGGCGCAGGCCCTGGACATCAGGGCGCTGTCGGCCGCCGAGGCTCCCGAGATCCTCGACTACCGCTTCCAGCAGGACCTGCTGAACAAGCTGGAGTCGGTGGCCGCCAGGCTGCCGCAGGTGGTGCAGGTGGGCGAGCAGACCGACATCGACTTCCTCGCCCTCGCCCAGCAGCTCGTGGGCGGCAAGGGCGCGGCGCTGTTCTCCGCCGAGGACATGGCCGCGATCCGGGGCAGGCTCGGCGCCATCGCCGCGCGCGTGAGCGACCGCGAGGACGAGATCGCCGCGCTGCTGCAGAAGGCCGCCGCCGACGTGAGCGAACCGCAGGCGGCACCCGAGCCCGACCACGAACTGGAGCGTACGGTCGAGCGGCTGCTGCCCGCCGCCAACCGCAGTGAGGGTGAGGTCCGATGACCCGCGAGTTCTCGAAGATCAAGGAGTCGCTCGCCTCCTGGTCCGACATCCGCCAGCTGCTGCGCGGCGGCGAGCAGGGCCAGCTCGTGCCGGTCGTGATCCCCAAGGACCGGCGCGGGTTCACCTGGATGGCGCTGGTCTTCCTGGCCCTGTACTTCGCCGGGATGGCCGCGCTCACCGACCTCACCGTGATCGCCGCCCCCGCGGCCGTGGTCTTCCTGGCGGTGGCGCTGGTCACGATGTGGCGCAAGGCGATCATCGAGATCGAGGAGGGCACGACCGGCGTACGCAGCCGCTGGGGCGCGATCACCGGCACGCTCCCGCCGGGCCGCCACTACCTGTGGCTGCCGTGGGACCGGGTCGACGCGGTCGTGGACACCTCGACGGAGATCCCGTACTCGGCGCCGATCGTGGCCTGCCCGACGGCCGAGAACGTGCCGCTGAAGTCGATCGAGTTCTTCCTGAAGTTCCGCATCGTGGACCCCGTGGCGTTCGTCCGCACGATCGGCGCGGGCAACTTCGACCTGGTGCTCTCCAGCGCCGTGCAGGACGCGATCAGGCAGCGCAGCCGCCGCGTCAACACCGAGCGGGCCTACGACCTGCGCGGCTCCGACGTCGGCGACATGCAGGAGGCGCTCAACCGCCAGCTCGGCCGCTACGGCGTGCGCGTCACCGGCGCCAACATCCCCGACGTCCAGCTCCCCGACCAGTACCAGCAGCACCTGGCCACGCGGGAGAAGGTCGCCAAGGAGCTGTCGGCGTACGAGCGCGAGTGGGAGCTGACCCGCAAGCGCCGCATCGACACGCTGCTCATGGAGATCGAGCGTTCCAAGAAGACCCGCGACGCCCGCGTGGTCGAGGTCAAGGCCGCCCACAACAACGCGCGCAAGAACGTGGCGCGCATGCTGGAGGAGCAGGAGACCGAGGCCCAGCGCGTGACGTGGGAGATCGAGGCGCGCGGCAGGGCCGACCTGACCTCCGCCGAGAACGAGGCCAAGGCCCTGCGCAGGCTGGCCGAGTCCTACCGCGACAACCGGGCCGTCCTGCAGTACGAGCTGGCCCGCAGGCGCCTCGACGTCGGCGCCAAGCTCGCCGAGAACGCCCCCCAGCCGCTGGTCGTACGCACCCAGCAGGGGCACGGCGACTCGGCGCTGTCCACCCTCATCCTGGCCCAGCTGCTCCCCCGCATCTCGGGCACGGGAACCGCCGCCGGCAACGGCCAGACACCCACCGCATAGGAGAGACCCCATGGTGTTCCGCAAGTTGATGGCCGCCTTCGGCGCGGGCGTCGAGGTTGACACGGTGCTGACCGACACGGGCGTGCGCCCCGGCGAGCCGCTGCGCGGCGTGGTGCACTTCCGCGGCGGCAACTCCGACTACAAGGTCGAGGGCATCTACATCGACCTGACGGCGGTGGTCGAGGTGGAGAGCGGCGACAACGAGTACAAGACGACCTACAGCTTCCTGCGCCAGCAGGTGGCGGGGACGTTCCAGCTCGCCGCGGGCGCCCAGCACCAGCAGCAGTTCCAGATCATGATGCCGTGGGAGACGCCGATCAGCGCGATCGCCGGCCACCCGCTGCACGGCATGCGGCTCGGCGTGCAGACGGAGCTGGCGCTCGCGGGCGCGATCGACAAGGGCGACCTCGACCCGCTGTTCGTCAGCCCGCTGGCCGCCCAGGAGCACGTCATCGCGGCCCTGGACCGGCTGGGCTTCCAGTTCAAGAAGGCCGACCTGGAACGCGGCACCCTGTACGGCTCGACGATGCCGTTCTTCCAGGAGATCGAGTACTACGCGGGCGGCCAGTGGCGGCGGCACTTCAACGAGCTGGAGCTGACGTTCATCGCCGGGCCCCGGCAGATGGACGTCATCCTGGAGGCCGACAAGCGCGGCGGCTTCCTGACCTCCAGCCACGACAGCTACAACCGCTTCACCGTCCGCTACGACGACCACCCGGGCGCGGCCGAGCAGGCGTTGCAGCACGGCCTGGAGCAGATGGCCCGCCGCCGGGGCTGGTTCTAGCCGCCTGTTCCCTGAGCCGGGCGACGCGTCCGGCTCAGGGGCCGGAGACCCGGTACATGCGCTCGGTCCAGGCCCGGTAGCGCCAGGTGGGCGCGACGCGGTAGTCGTGGCCGAGGTAGACGCGGAAGACCCTGCGCTTGAGCTCGCGCAGCGCGCCCCCGACGTTCGGCGCCCAGCCGGTCATCGGGTAGCCGCGGTAGGAGACCACGCGAAGCGGCTGACCGACGGCCGCCGCCAGGGCGAAGCGGGCCGAGGCCACGTGGTCGGGGTGGTCGCAGTGGCCGCTGCGCGCGGGCGGCTCGGGGTCCAGCGTGCGCAGCACGGTCGGGCGGAACCGGGCGTACAGGGCGCGCAGCATGGCGATCACGTCGGCTCTGGAGACGCAGCGCCGTTCCGGGCGCGGGCCGAAGCGGCGGACGCAGGAGCGGTGTTCCCACAGCCTGGTGAGGGCGTCGCGGCCGCCGTCGGCGCGCGGGTCGCCGCCGTCGGGCAGCCCGGCGAAGGCGAGCCTGACGCCCGGCCTGCCGGTCAGTTCCTCCAGGCGTACGGGCACGCCGCCCGCACTGATCATCCTGGTGTGCCAGACGTCGGCGACGCCGGCCAGGTAGGCGTAGGCGGCGCGGAGGCCGGCGGCGCGGTCGCGGGCGTAGACGCCGGGGTCGTGGTCGTCGTCCCAGCCCGCCGTGCCCTCGCCCGCGGTCAGGTACACGGTCAGGGTGGGGCGGTGCAGCAGGACGGGGCCGTACAGGTCGGGGCTCATGAACAGCAGGTCGTCGTCCGGATGCGCCACGACCTGCAGGAACCGCTCCCCCAGCAGCGGCCGGTCGGCCACCGCGCGCGCCGCGGCGGGCACCATCGGGCACGCTGCGACGGCGACGAGCGCCATCGCCAGCACACCCGCCCAGAACACCCGAAATCCCTTCATGTCCACCCCCGTGGGCTCAAGTATCGAGCCGGCTCCACGCCCCGTCCTGATCTCCAAGGGGGAGATGTCAGGTCATCCGCGGGTAGGACATCGCTCCTGTCGGTGCCCTGGAAGTCGCACTGCCACGGTCGTTACGATGACCTCGGAACTGACTGATCGTCGAACGGCGGGGCGAACGATGGCACGGTTCAAGGCGGCGTTGCGGCGGATCGCCCCATGGGCGGCTCAGAACGCCGACGGCGCCATCGCCCTGTTACTCGCCGTCGTGATCGGCGTGCTCGGCATCATGCCCGACAAGATCGTGCCGACCGACGTGCAGACCCAGCTCGTCAATGCCGCGACGCTGGTCATCATGGCGCTGGTGGCCACCGCGCTGCTGCGCGACCGCGCCCGCCAGGCGCCCGTCGAGGAGACGATCACCTCCGGCGCGCTGGCCGAGCTGCCCGTGCGGCTGGCCCGGCTGGAGGAGATCGAGACGCTGGTCCACGGCACCCGCAAGGCCCTCGACGCGCTGCAGCTCGTCCGGGTGCTGGGCAGCAAGCAGGAGATCGCCCAGATGCACGCCGAGGCGCGCAAGGACACCACCCGGTGGAGCTTCAAGGGCGGCACCGGCACCTACCTGCGCGCGGTCACGCTCCCCGAGTGCGTGGCGGCCGCCCGCCGCGAGAAGCGGCACCTGGTGGTCAGGGTCGAGGTGATCGACCCGTCCAACGTCGAGGTGTGCGAGACGTACGCCCACTACCGCCGCTCCCTGGCCGACTCCCCCGACGCCACCGGCGAGACGTGGACGACCGACCGGGTCAGGAAGGAGTCGTACGCGACCATCCTGGCCGCCTTCTGGTACCGCCAGCGCTACGGCCTGCTCGACATCGAGGTCGGCCTGTCGTCGTCGATGACCACGTTCCGCTGGGACCTGTCGGCCACGCGCCTGATCATGACGGTCGAGGACCCCAACCGGGCGATGACCGCCCTGGCCGGCACGTTCTACTACGAGAACTGCGACACCGAGCTGCGGCTCAGCTTCGAGCAGGCGCGGCGGGTGCCGATGGACATGTACAAGAAGGCGCCGCTCGGCGACGAGCCCACCATCGAGGAGGTCCAGGATCTGTTCGAACGCATCGGGGTGCCGTTGCCCAAGGCGTACGACGGCCGCGACGTCGTGGACATCGCGCGCAAGGCCCTGCGTGCCGTCGATCCCTACGGCTCATGAGTTACCAATCGGTCTTTCGACGCTTACGTGAGGGGCGGGCCAGATCGTGGGCGCTCGAGGTGCTGGCCGGCGACGAGCCGCCCGCCGCCGTACGTCATCCGCTCGGGTTCGTCTGCCTGCCGCTGGAGCGTGACGGCGGCGAGGGGGTATGCCTCCACCTGTGGTCGGACTCGCTCCAGCACGCCGAGAGCACCACGTCCCAGATCCACTGCCACAGCTGGGACCTGGTCAGCCACGTGCTCTACGGCCAGGTGCGCAACGTGCACGCCCTCGTCACCGACGCGGGCGACGACGCCACGCACCGGGTGTTCGAGGTGGTCAGCGGCGCCGACGGCGACCGCATCTCGCCCACGCGCCGCACCGTCCGCCACGCCACCGGCCTGGTGGAGCTGTTCGGGCCCGGCGACACCTACACGCTGCCCGCCGACCGCTTCCACAGCAGCGTGGTGCCGGAGGGCGGGGAGGCGGCCACGATCGCGCTGGGGCGCGGCCGGCCCGGCAGCCGCGACCTGTCGCTCGGCCCGCTCGGGGCGGGCGGCCACCACGTGCCCAGGCAGCCGCTGGACGCCGAGGAGACGGCCCTGGCCGTCCGGCTGATCACCGCCCACCTGACCTGAGGGGTGCCCGATGGACCTGGATCACGCTCGCTCGGTCGCCGTGGAGGCCGCCGAGGCCGCCGGCACCCTGCTCGCGGCGGGCACGCGCGGCACCGTCGGCGTCCGGGCCAAGGGCGAGTCCGGCGACGTGGTCACCGACCTCGACCTGGCCTCGGAGAAGCTGCTCGTGGAGCGCATCCTGACGGCCTTCCCCTCGCACGCGATCGTGGCCGAGGAGTCGGGGCTGACCGGCACGGCGGGCGGCGAGTGGACGTGGCTCGTCGACCCGCTCGACGGCACCAACAACGTGGCCATCGGGCTGCCCACGTACGTGGTCGGGGTGGCGCTGTGCCGGGCCGGGCGTCCCGTGGTGGGCGTGGTCCATGATCCGGTGACGGCCCAGACGTGGTCGGCGATCAGGGGGCGCGGCGCGGTCGCCTCCTCCGGGGCCCGGCTCGCGCCGCCGTACGCGGTGGGCCCCCATGGGCCGGTGCTGGCCTGGACCCAGGGCTACGCCGTGACCAGGGACGACGCCACCGCACACGGGCTGAAGGCGGCGCTGGAGCTCGGCGCGCGGCGGGTGCTGCAGCTGTGGGCGCCGCTGCTGTCGTGGGCGATGCTGGCCCGCGGCGACATCGACGGCATCGTCGGCTACCGTGCCGAGGCGGTCGACCTGCCGGCGGGCGCGCTGCTGGCCCAGGAGGCCGGGATCGAGATCAGGGCGCTGGACGGCGGGCCGTTCGAGGAGAGCATCGACGGCTCGGCCGACGACCGCAGCTTCGTGGCCGCCCATCCGCGCGCGCTGCCCGGGTTGCTCTCGCTTCTCCCCTGAACGCGGAAAAGTTCACACATGTTGTGTGTCGAATGTCGATGAGTTCCGCTCCCGTACGACGTCTATTTAGAGGGTGCCGGTGAACGGCACGACCGGGAGGAGCCCGACATGATGACGACGACCGAGCTGGCGCAGGTGCTGTTCGCGTCCCCGCTGCAGCCTTCGGAGGCCCTCGCGCCGTACCAGGTCCGCGAGGCCGTGGACGAGCGGCTGTGCGCGTGCGGCGGCGACCCGTCCTGGTGCGCGGCGTACGTGGCGCAGGAGGCCGGCGACCACCCCGAGTCCTACGCGGCCAGGATGCGCTGGGCGCTCGGCGCGGTGGCGCGCGCGTACGAGCCGGTCGCGGCCTGAGCTCAGCCGAAGGTGACCAGCGCCCACACCGTGGCCAGCAGGCCGGTCACGGCCAGCCCGGCGCCGGTCAGCAGGAAGCGGCGCATCGGGACCGCGACGTCGTGGCGGCGGCAGGACTCGAACCACAGGAGCGTGGCCAGCGAGGCCCACGGGGTGATGACCGGGGCCACGTTCGTGCCGGCCAGCAGGGCCAGCAGGCGGTCCTGGTCTCCGGCCGGGATCACCCCCGCGACGGCCTGGAACGCCGGCAGGTTGTTGATCAGGTTGGACAGCCCCGCCCCGACCGCCGCCGTGCGGTACGGGTCGCCCTCGGCGCCGATCATCCACCGCATCAGAGTGTCGAGGCCGTGGGCGCTGAGCGTGGGCACCACCAGGAACAGGCCGGTCACGAAGACGACGAGCTGCCAGGGGATCAGGCTCCAGGTCAGGCGGGCCCGGTCGCGCACCAGGAAGGCCAGCACCACGAGCGCGGCGGCGGCCGTGGCGGCGGCGGCGACGTGCGCGTTGAGCAGCAGCATGGCGATGAACAGCAGGCAGCCGGCCGAGGCCGCGCCGAACAGCACGCGGTCGGCGACGGGCTGCAGCACCGGCGGCGTGTAGCGCAGGTCGCGGCGCTCGCCCCGGCGCCAGAAGAACACCCACAGGAACACCATGGTCACCGCGATCGAGGCGAGCTGCGGCGCCCACATGCGGGCGGCGAACTCCTGGGCGTCGAGGCCGAGCTTCTGCATGCCGAGGAGGTTGGTGAGGTTGGAGACCGGCAGCAGCAGGCTCGCGGTGTTGGCCAGCCAGATGGTGGTCATGGCGAGCGGCAGGGCGGCGATGCGGGCGCGGGGGGCCAGGGCCAGCATGACGGGGGTGAGGAGGACGGCCGTGGTATCGAGATTGAGAAATATCGTAATAAATGACGCAAAAGCCGTACAAAGAAAAAAGAGTGCGGCGTAGTTGCCGCGGCCGAGCACCGCCATCCTGGCCGCGATGGCGTCGAAGACCTGCGCCTCCTTGGTCAGCTCGGCCAGCACGATGATCGCCACCAGGAAGATCAGCAGCGGCCAGATCTCGTCAAGGCTCCTGACCGCGTCACGCCATGGCAACAGCCCGGTCGCCAGGAACACCAGACCGAGAGCAAGCAGCCCGATCCTGATCAGATCGAGCACACCCAGACGCCGCCACACCCGACGATGATCGCACACCGACTCCAAATCCCCGAGTCGCGTTTCATGGCCTCACTCCGTGAGGCGGGCTCGGTCGCCAGACGCCGCCGCCGGGGGATACTGAGCAGATGGCACGTGACGGCAGGCCGACCGAGATCTTCGTCAGCTACTCCCCGGCCGACACCGCGTGGGCGACATGGATCGCCTGGGAGCTCGAGGCCGCGGGCTACCGGACGATGATCCAGGCGTGGGACTTCGTGCCCGGCACCAACTTCATCGACTTCATGGACCGCGGGGTCAGCGAGGCGCAGCTCGTCGTGGCGGTGCTCTCGCGCAACTACCTGACCTCCCGCTACGGCCGCCTGGAGTGGCAGGCGGCGATGCGCGCCGACCCGGACAACCCCTCCAACAAGCTGGTCACGATCCGGCTGGAGGACGTCCAGCTGGAGGGCTTGCTGTCCACGATCACCTGGGTCGACCTGCTCGGCGTCACCGACTCGGGGCAGGCCAGGGCGCTGCTGCTGGGCCGGGTCAGGGAGGCGATGTCCGGGCGGGCCAAGCCGGAGGCCGCCCCCGCGTTCCCCACGGGCCCGAGCGTCCCGCCGCCCGCGCCGACGCTGCCGCCGCCCGGGGAACGTGCCAGGGCCCGCCGCAC
>JABFVJ010000202.1 GCA_013362835.1 Nonomuraea sp.
TCGGGCGAGCCGGTGCTGCTGCTGGAGCAGAACCGGGCCAGGTGGGACCGGCTGCTCATCAACCGCGGGCTGGCGGCGCTCGCGCGGGCCGAGGAGCTGGGCGGCGGCGGGCTGGGGCCGTACGCGCTGCAGGCGGCCATCGCGGCGTGCCACGCCCGCGCGGTGGACCCCGCCGACACCGACTGGGAACGGATCGCGAGCCTGTACGAGTCGCTGGCCAGGCTGTCCCGCTCCCCCGTCGTCGAGCTCAACCGCGCGGTGGCCCTGTCGATGGCCTACGGCCCGGCCGCCGGGCTCGGCCTGCTCGACCAGATCGTGGACGAGCCCTCGCTCAAGGACTACCACCTGCTGCCGAGCGTCCGCGGCGACCTGCTGTTCAAGCTGGGGCGGCGGGAGGAGGCGCGGGCCGAGTTCGAGCGGGCGGCCTCGATGACGCGCAACTCCCGTGAGCAGGCCCTTCTGCGCGAGCGCGCCGCCGCCTGCTGAGGGCGTCCGGCGGCCGTCACGGTACGTGACAGAAACCCGCAACGGACAGCAAGACCGCAGCGTGCGGGCGACATGCCCTTGATGCGACACAAAAGATGTCTCTTGTGGTGGGAGCGCTCCCATTCCCCTCTTTGCGTCGTTCATGCCCATATATCCGTATTCTGAGTGTCAAATCGCACCATTGGTAACGGTTGCGTTTCAGCGGATTGACGTTCACAGCCGGTAAGTGCACCCTTTGTGGGAGCGCTCCCAAACACTCCCACCGCGGCGGAGCGCGTGCCGCGGTGCACCTCCCCAACATTCACCCGAGAAGGGGTCCCACCATGATGATCAGCAAGCGTCGCGGTCTGGCCGCGGCCTCTGCCCTGGCCGCGGCGGCGCTGACCGTCGCGTCGTGCAGCAGCGGCGGCGATTCCACGTCGAGCAGCAGCGCTCCCGCCTCTTCCGCGGCCTCCGAGCCGATCACGATCCGGGTGCAGACCTTCGGCGGCGGTTCCAACTTCGGCTACAAGAACGCCATCACGAAGTGGAACGCCGAGCACAAGGACATCCAGATCAAGGAAGAGCACCTGACCGACCAGTTCGAGCAGCAGTACTGGCCGCAGATGATCCAGTGGCTGCAGTCGGGCAACGGCGCCGGCGACGTGATCGGCATCGACGAGGGCGGCATGGGCCTCGCCAAGGCGCACCCCGAGTGGTGGGCCGACCTGAAGGAGTACGGCCTTGAGAGCCGCAAGGCCGACTTCCCCGCCTGGAAGTGGGAGAACGGCGTCACCGCCGACGGCAAGATCTTCGGCCTCGGCACCGACATCGGCGGCATGAGCCTCTGCTACCGCACCGACCTGTTCAAGAAGGCCGGCCTGCCCACGGACCGCGAGAAGGTCGCGGCCCTGTGGCCGACCTGGGACGACTTCATGAAGGTCGGCCAGCAGTTCCAGTCGAAGGTGAAGGACACCAAGTTCACCGACGGCACGAACACGCTCTTCAACGTGGTCCTGTACCAGGAGGCGGCCAAGAACGGCAACGTCGCCTACTTCGACAAGGACAACAACATCATCGTCGACAAGAACCCGGCGGTGAAGGCGGGCTTCGACTTCGCCTCGAAGCTGAGCCAGTCCGGCCTCACGGCCAAGCTGCGCAACTTCACCGACGAGTGGGCGGCGGGCACCCAGAAGGGCGCGTTCGCCACGGTCGGCTGCCCGTCCTGGATGCTCGGCGTGGTCTCCGGCAACGCCGGCGACGGCATGAAGGGCAAGTGGGACGTCGCCTCGGTTCCCGGCGGCGGCGGCAACTGGGGCGGCTCGTGGGTGGCCGTTCCCAAGCAGTCCAAGCACCCGAAGGAGGCCGCGCAGGTCGCCGACTACCTGACCAGCGCGCAGACCGAGGCGAGCATCTTCACGGACTTCGGCAACATGCCGAGCAACAGCAAGGCGCAGGCCGACCCCGCCGTCCAGGGCGCGAAGAACGAGTTCTTCAGCGACGCCCCGATCGGTGAGATCTTCGCCAAGTCCGCGGAGAGCCTCCAGCCGGTCTTCCTCGGCGTGAAGCACGCGCAGGTCAAGAACGCGGTCGAGTCGGTCGTCCAGGGCATGGACGACGGTTCGGTCCCCTACGACAAGGCCTGGCAGCAGCTGGTCGACGACGCGGTGAAGGCCGCGGGCTGATCTTCCCCCGCCCGGCCCGCCACAGCGGGCCGGGCTTGCCGCTGAAAGGTCTGTTATGAGTCTCGACACCCTCCCGCGGGGGGCGCGCAACAACCATCGCCGCGCCCGCCCGCCCGGCCGCCTGTGGCGATCCCGACTGGACGTCAAGGCGATGCCGTACGCCCTGGTGTCTCCGTACTTCCTGCTGTTCGCGGCCTTCGGTCTCTTCCCGCTGGCCTTCACGTTGTACTACTCGCTGTACGACTACGACCTGGCCGGCGACACGAAATGGGCCGGGCTCGGCAACTACGCCGCGCTGCTGTCCGACGAGGACTTCTGGAACGCCGTCACCAACACGGTCGGCATCTTCCTCCTGGCCACCATCCCGCAGATGCTGATGGCCCTGTTCCTCGCCAACGCGCTGAACAAGAGGTTCCGGCTGCGCCTGCCGATCCGCATGAGCGTGCTGTTGCCGCTGGTCACCTCGGTGGTCGCGGTCGCGGTGGTCTTCACGCAGCTGTTCGCGCGCGACTGGGGCCTGGTCAACTGGCTCCTGAGCATGGTGGGCGTGGACAAGATCAACTGGCGGGCCGAGCGCCTCCCGTCGTGGCTGGCCATCGCCACGATGGTGGACTGGCGCTGGACCGGCTACAACGCCATCATCTTCCTGGCCGGCATGCAGACCATCCCCAAGGACCTGTACGAGGCCGCGGCCATCGACGGCGCGTCCAGGCGGCGGCAGTTCTGGCAGATCACCCTGCCGATGCTGCGCCCGACCATGATCTTCGTGGTGCTCAACTCCACGATCGGCGGCCTGACGCTGTTCTCCGAGCCGACCACGTTCTACAACGGCAACGTCGACGGCGGCTCGCAGGGCCAGTTCCAGACGGTCGCGATGTTCGTCGTCAAGCAGGGCTTCCGCGAGTTCGACTACGGCTACGCGGCCGCCGCCGCCTGGCTGCTGTTCCTGCTGATCCTCATCGGCGCGGCCATCAACTTCCTGTTCGTACGGCGGATCGGAGGCGCCAAGTGACCAGCTGGAAGCCCAGCACCATGACGCGGGTCCTGCTGGGCGTGGCGATCTTCCTGTCGGCGTTCCCGCTGTACTGGATGCTCGTCATCGCCTCGCGCACGAACTCCGACGCCGTGTCGGTGCCGCCGAAGTTCCTGCCCGGCGGCAACCTGGGCGAGAACATCGTCGCGGTGCTGAACAACGAGGACGCGCACTTCATGCTCGGCCTCACCAACTCCTTCGTCTCGGCGGCCATCGTCACGGTCTCCGTCGTGATCATCTCGACCCTCGCCGGGTTCGCCTTCGCCAGCCTGAACTTCAAGGGCCGCAACGTGTTGCTGCTGCTCGTCCTGCTGACGATGGCGGTGCCGCTGCAGCAGATGGGCGTGGTGCCGCTCTACCGCATGATGGTGAGCCTGGAGTGGACGGGCACGCTGAAGGCGATCATCCTGCCGTACCTGCTCAACGGGTTCGGCGTGTTCCTGATGACGCAGTACACGCGCCAGGCCGTGCCGGGCGAGCTGGTCGAGGCGGCCAGGGTCGACGGCGCGGCGACGCTGCGCATCTGGTGGAACGTCGTGCTGCCGGCCGTGCGGCCCGGCATGGCGGTGCTCGGCATCAACACGTTCATGCTCATGTGGAACGACTACATGTGGCCGCTGATCGTGCTGACCCCGGACAACCCGACCGTGCAGATCGCGATCAACTCGCTCAACGCGCGCTACTCCACCAGCTACTCGTTGATCTTCGCGGGTACGGCACTGTCCATCATTCCGCTCATCGCGGTATTCGTCGCATTCGGCCGCCAGATCGTCGGCGGACTCATGGAAGGTGCGGTCAAGGCGTGACGACACAAGAGGAACAGACTCGTGCCGGGCTGCGCTTCCCCGCCGGATTCGCGTTCGGCGCGGCGACCTCGGCGTACCAGATCGAGGGCGCGGTCACGGAGGACGGACGCGGCACCTCCATCTGGGACACCTTCACCAAGACCCCCGGCAGGGTGCTCAACGCGCACCACGGGGACGTGGCGATGGACCACTACCACCGCTACCGCGAAGACGTCGCCATCATGGCGGATCTGGGCCTGACGGCCTACCGCTTCTCGGTGTCCTGGCCGCGCATCCAGCCCACGGGCTCGGGCGAGGTCAACCAGCAGGGCCTGGACTTCTACAAGCGGCTCACCGACGAGCTCAGGCAGCACGGCATCGACCCCTGGCTGACCCTCTACCACTGGGACCTCCCCCAGGAGCTGGAGGACAAGGGGGGCTGGCCCAACCGCGACACGGCCTACCGCTTCGCCGAGTACGCGGCGATCGTCCACGACGCGCTGAAGGACCACGTACACACCTTCAGCACCGTCAACGAGCCATGGTGCGCCGCGTTCCTCGGCTACGCCTCGGGCGAGCACGCCCCGGGGCGGCGCGAGCCGAGCAACGCGATCAGGGGCGCGCATCACCTCAACCTCGCCCACGGCCTGGCCGTCCAGGCGATGGACGCGCGCCGCGTCGGCGGCTGCGTCAACCTGTACGCGGTCTCCCCCGAGACCGGCAGCGAGGCCGACCTGGACGCGGCGCGCCGCATCGACGGGCTGCAGAACAGGTTCTTCCTGGACGCCCTGCTGACCGGCCGCTACCCCGAGGACGTCCTGAACGACATCCCGCTCGACGACGACCTCATCCAGCCGGGCGACATGAAGACCATCAACGCCCCGATCGACGTGCTGCTGGTGAACTACTACAGCCGCTTCACCGTCTCCGGCGCGCCCGGCGGCAAGGCGTCAGCGGCGGCGGCCCCCACCGACTCGGCCTCGCCGTGGGTGGGCAGCGAGCACGTCTCGTTCGTCAACGGCGGCCGTCCGGTCACCGCGATGGGCTGGGAGATCGACGAGGGCGGCCTGGTCGAGATCCTCACCCGGGTGGCGCGGGACTACCCGCCGATCCCGATGGTGGTCTCCGAGAACGGCGCCGCCTTCGACGACGTGCTGGCCGAGGGCCGCGTCCACGACGTGGAGCGGCAGGCGTACGTGGAGGCGCACCTCGGCGCGTGCCGTGAGGCGATCGACGCCGGCGTGCCCCTGGAGGGCTATTTCGCCTGGTCGCTGATGGACAACTTCGAATGGGCCTGGGGCTACGGCAAGCGTTTCGGCCTGGTCCACGTCGACTTCGACACCCAGGAACGGCTGCTCAAGGACAGCGCGCTCTGGTACTCGGAGATCATCCGGCAGAATAGGCGACATGAACCGACCGACTCTTGAGGCAGTCGCGGCTCGGGCCGGGGTGGGCCGGGGCACAGTGTCGAGAGTCATCAACGGCTCGCCGAACGTCAGCGCCAAGGCCCGCGAGGCCGTTGAGCTGGCGATCCGCGAGCTCGGCTACGTGCCCAACAGAGCGGCGCGCGCTCTCGTCACGCGCCGCACGGACACGGTGGCCCTGGTGGTGTCCGAGTCCCAGTTCCGGGTGTTCGACGAGCCGTACTTCGCGGGCACCATCCGCGGCATCGGCTCGGCGCTGGCCGAGACCGGGCTGCAGCTGATCCTGGCGATGGCCCGCTCCCCGGAGGAGCACGAGCGACTCGAGACCTACCTGACGGGGCAGCACGTCGACGGCGTGCTGCTGCTGTCCCTGCACGGCGCCGACCCGCTGCCGGGCAGGCTGGAGGAGATGGGCGTGCCGACCGTGCTCGGCGGCAGGCCCGTCGGCCTCGACCCCTACAGCTACGTGGACATGGACAACAGGGCAGGGGCCCGGCAGGCGGTCAAACACCTGCTGGGCCTCGGCCGTTCCGCGATCGCGACCATCGCCGGTCCCCAGGACATGGGGGTGGGCGTCGACCGTCTGGCCGGCTACCGCGACGCGCTGCTGCCCTCGGGCCTGCCCGAGATCGTGGCCTTCGGCGACTTCTCGGAGCAGAGCGGCGCCACCGCGATGCACGAGCTGCTGGAGAGCCATCCCGATCTCGACGCGGTCTTCGCCGCCTCCGACCCGATGGCCCTGGGCGCGATGCGCGTGCTCAAGACCGAGGGCAAGGTGATCCCCCACGACGTGGCCGTGATCGGGTTCGACGACTCCAAGGCCGCGCTGCACGCCGACCCGCCCCTGACCACCGTCCACCAGCCCACCGAAGCCATGGGCCGCCAGATGGCCCAGCTCCTCGTGGCCCGCATCAACGGCGAGGAGCTGCGCCAGCCCGTCGTGATCCTTGACACGCACCTCGTCCACCGAGAATCGGCCTGACCAGGGGATATCCTGGCCCGGCCCGTCCACTGCCCGACGAAAGGATCTTTCCCGTGCCCCAGCTCGAAGGCGGCGGCTACACCGCGCAGATCAGCCCGCGTGGCGCCGCGCTCAGATCGCTCAGGCACGGCGGGCGCGACCTGGTGGCGACCTGGCCCGAGCAGGGCCCGGTCCCCTACTTCGCGGGCACCGTCCTCGCACCCTGGCCCAACCGGGTGGGCGGCGCCCGCTACACCTTCGAGGGCCGGTCCCACCAGCTGGAGGTGACCGAGCCCGACCGCGGCCACGCGCTGCACGGGCTGGTCGCCGTCGTCGACTGGAAGGTGGCCGAGACCGCCCCCGACCGCGTACGCCTGTCGTACGAGGTCGCGGGCGCGCCCGGCTACCCGTTCACGCTGGCCCTGGAGGTGGAGCACCGGGCCGGCGAGGGCGGCCTGACCACCACGGTCACCGCCCGCAACGACGGCGACGCCGACGCCCCCTACGGCTGCGGCCCGCATCCCTGGCTGCTCGGCGAGGAGCTGGAGCTGCCGGCCACGCGCTACATGACGACCGACGAGAGCCTGCTGCCCGCCGGCCTGGCCGACGTCGCGGGCTCGCCGTTCGACTTCACCACGCCGCGCGCGGTCGACGGCACCGTGATCGACCACGCCTTCACCGGGCTCGCCCGCGGCGAGGTCCGCGTCGGCGGCGTGCGCGTCACCTGGGACCCGGCGGTGCTGCCCTGGGTGCAGGTGTGCACGAGCGCGCAGCTCGGCTTCGAGGGCGTCGCGGTCGAGCCGATGACGTGCCCGCCCGACGCCTTCAACTCCGGCACCGACCTGGTCGTGCTGCGGCCGGGCGACGAACACGTGGCGAGCTGGACGATCAGCGCCGCCTGAACCGGAAGGGGTCCCGTGGACAGTAGGACCAAGCGCCGCTTATCGGAGGCCGAGCTCGACGCGCTGGCCCGACGGGCCGTGGGCGCGGGCGTGTTCACCGCGAAGGAGCTGACCGACGGCTACGCCAACGCCGTGTGGCGGCTGACGCTCGACGACGGCCGCGAGGTGGTGCTCAAGCTCTCGCCCCCGCCGGAGCTCGACCAGCTCAGCTACGAGCGCAACCTGCTGCGCATGGAGGCCGCCGCCTACGAGCTGGCGGCGGCGGCCGGCGTGCCGATGGCGGAGCTGCTGGTGGCCGGGTTCGACGACCCGGTGCTCGGCGGCGACTACCTGATGCTGACCGCCCTCGACGGCGTCTCCTGGAACGACGTCAAGCCCGAGGGCGAGGCGGAGCTGCGCCGGGAGCTCGGCCGTCACCTGGCCGCCTTCAACGCGGTGACCGGCGAGGTGTTCGGCTATCCGCACGCCGGGATCGTCGGCGCGACCTGGCGGGAGGCGTTCCTCGCGATGGTGGCCGCGCTGCTCGCCGACACCGAGCGCTACCCGACACCGCTGCCGCGCCCGGCGGCCGACATCATGGCGGTCTTCGAACGCGCCGCTCCGGTGCTGGACGAGGTGACCTCGCCGCGCCTGGTGCACTTCGACGTCTGGGCGGGCAACGTGTTCCTCGACCTGACCGGCGAGCCGCGCATCCAGGCGATCATCGACCACGAGCGGGCGTTCTGGGGCGATCCGATCGCCGAGTTCGTCACCCCGACGATCTTCGGCGAGCTGCGCGAGGACGACCCGCTGCTCGCGGGCTACCGCGAGGTGACCCCGCTGGAGCTGACGCCCTCGGCCCTGGCCAGGCTCGATCTCTACCGCGCCTACCTCTACCTGATCCTGCTGGTCGAGAACGGACCCCGGCAGTACCCCGAGTCGGAGTACGCCAGGGTCCGCGATCTCGCCATCAGCTCACTCGACCAGGTTCTGGACCGCCTCGTAAGCCTTTCCCTTGACGCCCGCTGACAGCTTGCCGCACTGACCCGCGCCCGCCCCGGTGAGCCGGTTCGGCACGCCGAGGTCGGCGGGCGCGGGCGTGTTGCCGGTGCAGGCGAGCGCGCCCTTGACCGTGGCGCCCGACAGGATCGGGGCGGTGTTCCCCGTGAGGAGCGCCGCGCCGCGCAGCTCCGCGCCCACGACGACGAGCTCGGCCGCGCCGGTGACGCTGAGCGCGCCGTCCACGCGCGCCTTGAGCAGGTGTACGGCGGCCGGACTGACCGCGCTCAGCGTGCCGGTGATCCGGCCGCCCTCCACCACGAGCGAGGCGCCTTCCTTGACCGTGACCGGCCCGGTGACCTGGGCGTCCTTCAGGCAGGTGACGCCGCCGGTCACGGTGAGCGGGCCCCGCCGCGCGCCGGTGATCGTGCGGGCGCAGGCTGGCGGCGGGGCGATCGTGGTGACCGTGAAGCCCTTGGCCTGGCCGTAGTTGCCCGCCGCGTCGATCGAGCGGTACTCGACGTCGTGCCTGCCGCGCGGCAGCTTGCCGTAGACGAGGGAGTCGATCACCGTGCCCGACTCGGTGAACGTCCAGGGCAGCTCGGAGGAGGTGGGCCAGCCGAAGTAGTTGAACCAGCCGTCGCCGTCCACCCGCGACTCCGAGACCACGTAGCCGTCGCGGTCGTCGGTACCGGTGAGCTTCATCGTGAACGGGCCGTTGTAGACGTAGGTGTCGCCGGAGCGGACGAGCGGCTCCGACAGCTCGTACGCCGTGGCCGGGCCGGTGGCGTCGACCTGCCAGGTCAGCGTGGTCGCGCCGAGGGTGGCCGTGAGGGTGTGGGCCCCCTGGGCCAGGTCCGCCTCGCCCAGGTCGAAGTCGCTGCCGGTGCCGGCCCGCTCGCCGTCCAGGGCCCAGGTGACCGCCGGGACGGTGGCGGCCGGGTGGCTGGTCTCGACGTAGACGACGTCGGTACGGCCGAGCGGCCGGTCGGTCGGCGGGTGGCTGAGGACGACGGGCTCGGCGCCGTCCGGCGGGGTGGTGATCGCGGTGTCCACGGTCCACGTGCGGGACTTGGTCATCGCGGCGCGGATCGCCGGGTCGCGGACGAACGCGCTGGGGTCGGCGACCGTGGCCGTGACCGTGTGCGTGCCCGGCGTGAGGCCGAGGGTGCGCAGGTCCAGGCTGTCGGCGTCGCCCGGCAGGTCCTTGCCGTCCACGGTCCAGGCGGTGGTCAGCGAGTGATCGACCGGGCGCATCGGCTCCACCCAGAGCACCCGGTCGGCGCCGACCGGGGCCGCCGTGGGCGCGGAGTCCTGGATCACCATGGTCTTGGCGGTGATGCGCTGGGTCATGACCTCGCGGCCGACCTGGTCGTAGTAGTAGCCGAGGGTCTTCATCATCGAGTGCGCGCTCGGCCGCCACACGCCGGCCGTGTAGTACATGCCGCCCTCGTAGCGGCCGATCGGGCCGCCCGACTCGCTGGGCTCGCCCAGCCAGCGCCACCACTTCCTGCGCTGGTCGAGCATCTGCGGCCCGGTCAGCAGGCTGTGGTGCGCGCTGGACGGCTCCGGCCCGGTGTACGTGCCGCCGGGCACGCCGCGCTGGTAGTAGTCGTACTCGTCCTGGAGGCCGCCCAGGGAGTGGCCGAGCTCGTGCGGGCTGATCAGGGCCGACATCGCGTTGCTGCCCGACGCGGTGGCGTAACTACCGCCCGCGCCGCCGTACGTGCCGCTGTTGGCCAGGGCGAGGATCTGCCGGTTTCCTGAGGCGGTGCCGGTGACCAGGTTCGCGTACCGGGTGGCGGCGGCGTTGTCCATGGTGATCAGGCGTTGCACGCTGCCCGGGTTGCACTGGCCCCAGAAGCCCATCTTGAGCGGGGTCGTCCGCCTGGGGGCGTCCAGGCCGGGGTCGCAGCTCACGCCGGACTCGCCGGAGACGATGTCGATCCGGTACACGTTGATGTAGGTGCGGTAGGACTTGAACGGCTCGATCGACCACATCACGTTGAGGTGCCGGTCCACGTCGGCCCTGAACTTCGCCTGCTCGGCCTCGGTGTAGCCGTCGCCCATGACGATCAGGTTGAACCTCTTGGCCGGGGCGCCGGTGACCTGGACCGGCACCACCGTGGCCGCGCCCGGCTCGGCGGCGGCCGTGCTCGCGTGTGCGGGTGGGACGTACAAGACGGCGGCGGCCAGCAGCAGGGCCGCGAATCTACGCATGTCATGCACTATCGGCCCGATGGATGCGGCAGTCTCATCCCATAAGGGGATAACTCCGGAGTGATAGCTTCTGCGGGATGCAGCTCGAACTGAGGCACCTCAGGACGCTGCGGGCCATCGCCGACCAGGGCAGCGTGACCAGGGCCGCCGCCGCGCTCGGCGTCTCGCAGCCCGCGCTCACCGCCCAGCTGGGACGGATCGAACGCCTGCTCGGCGCGGCCGTCTTCACCCGGGACCACCGCGGGGTCGCGCCGACCGCGTTCGGGGAGTTCGTGCTGGCCAGGGCGCGGGTGGTGCTCGCCGGGGTGGACGACCTGCTGGCGGCGGGGCCGTACGAGCTGGCCGGGCAGGCGGTGCGGGTGGGCAGCTTCGAGAACCCCGTCGTCGTCACCCTCGTCGCCAACCTGACGGCCGCGCTCCCCGAGGCCCGCATCACGCTGCAGACCGAGCACTTCGTCCGGGTGCTGGTGGACATGGTGGCCAACGGGCGGCTCGACGTCGCGCTCGTGGCCGACTACCCGGGGCACGAGCTGCGGCCTTCGCCGTCGATGGGGATGGGGGTGGTCTCCGTCGAGCCGGTGTTCGTGGCGCTGCCCGCCGTCCATCCGCTGGCCGGGCGTACGGAGGTGGAGCTGGCCGAGCTCGCCGGTGAGCCGTGGGTGCTGCCGCCGCCCGACGGGATGGGCTGGCCGGAGCACCTGCTGGAGGCGTGCGGGCGGGCCGGGTTCACGCCGCGCGGGCGGTACCAGCTCGTGGAGGCCGGGGTGCGGCGGGAGCTGATCGCGTCCGGGCACGCGGTGTCGGCCTGCCAGGCGCTCTACGACGCCGGGGAGCGGGTGGCGGTGCTGCCGCTGCGCGGGAACCCGCTGTGGATGCGGCAGGTGCTCGTGTGGCGGTCCTCGTTCGCCGCGCACGCGCCGGCGCTCCTGGAGGGCGCCCGCGCCGCCCACGCCGCCGTGGCGGCCCGCAGCCCGGCCTACACCACCTGGACGACCCGCTACGGCCGCCCGCCCCTTCCCGTCTGACCCGCCCGCCGGCCGGTTCAGGTTCCCGGCAGGTCGGCGAGGAGGATCGCGTCCGTCGTGGGCCGCTCGGATCCGGACGCGGGCTCGATCGTGAGGGCGACCTGTTCCTCGCCGCGCCGGGGCGCGGTCACCACCGGCTCGGTGAGGCCGCCGTCCATGCGTTCCAGCATTCCGGCCGGGCGGGCGCCGTCCGGGCCCATGAGCCACAGCTCGTACCCGCTCGTCCGGGGCAGTTCGGGCAGGCCCGACGAGGTGAACACCAACCGCCCCCTGGCCCGGGACACGACGACGGTGCCGGTCCCGCCCGAGGCGATCGGGCGGCGTACCGTCTCGGCGTCGGGCGCGGCGAGCACGGCCAGCACGTCGCCCTGCCGCCCCCGCACCTCCCCCAGGTCGCGCCGCGCGTCGAAGGCCACCACCCCGGACGCCACCGCCACCGCCACCGCCGCGGCCGTTGTGGCCGACCGACCCCATGCCAGTCGACGCGTTGGCGCGGGCGGGGCGTGGGTTC
>JABFVJ010000013.1 GCA_013362835.1 Nonomuraea sp.
GCGACCATCCAGAACGCCGAGGTGTCCTGCCCGAACTGGTTGTACATCTGGATGCCGAGCATCCCGGCGGCGAAGCACGCGAAGTACACCGACCCGGTGCCCTGCCAGGCGTTGAACACCGGCACGATCAGCCCGATGGCCAGCGACGTCACCCAGGCCGCCTTGGTCTTGGGGTCGCGCCACACGTAACGCAGACTGCGGTCCATGACCGTGCCCGTGCGGCCCGCGGGCAGCAGTCGCGCGAGTCCGGTCGACGAGCGCTTCTTCGCGGCCGACTCGGCGCTCGGCAGGGTGGAGCCGTCGGGCGAGGTCATCAGCCGCGTCAGATGCCGCGACCAGAGTGCGAGCAGCGCCGCCAGCGCACCCGCGCTCAGCGCCAGTTGTACGGCGGCCGGTCCGTAGGAGCCCTCGCTCACCGCGTGCACGGCCCCGATCGCCGACGCGGGCGGCACCCACTGGAGCACCCCGGCCGCCGGGTCGAGCTCGCCCAGCCCGGACGCCCCGAGCCGCTGCGCGCCGAAGTTGACGATCTGCGCCCCGATGGCGATGACGAGCCCGCTGAGCACGGCGAGGTCCCGTCCCTTGCGGCTGGTCAGCAGCCGTACGTTGGCGGCGGCGACGGCCCGCGCCAGGGCCACGCACACCAGCAGCGCGAGGACGACGGCGACGGCACCCACGGCGAACGCCGCACCGCCCTTCGCCACCGCGACCACGGACCCGACCAGCAGGCACAGCGTGAACAGCGGCCCGATGCCCACCAGCGAGGCCGTGAGCAGCGCCCGCACCAGTGGCCGGGGCCGCAGCGGCAGCATCACCAGCCTGGTCGGGTCGAGGGTCTCGTCACCGCTGGGGAAGAACAGCGGCATCACCGCCCAGCCGAGCCCCAGCACCGCCACCGCCAGCACCACCACCGACTCGGCGTGGGCGTGCCCGCGCAGCGCGATCAGGCCGATCAGCTGGAGCGCGGCGAAGAGCAGGGCGAAGACGGCCGAGGTGATGTAGGCGGCTTTCCGCCCGCCGGACTGCCGCAGCCCGCCCCGCAGCAGCGACAGCTTCAGCCGGACGAAGACCGGGGTGATCGCGGGGGCGCTCACCGCGATCCGCCGCCCAGCCAGTCCAGATCGGACCCGGCGTCCCGGCTCTGCGCGCCGACGAGTTCGAGGAACGCCCGCTGCAGCGACGGCGCGTCCCCGCGCACCTCGGCGAGCGTGCCGGTGGCGCGGATCCGCCCGGCGGCCATGACGGCGACCCAGTCGCACAGCGACTCGACGAGCTCCATGACGTGGGAAGAGAACACGACCGTGGCGCCCGAGGCCGTGTACCGCTCCAGGACGCCCCGGATGGTCTGCGCGGAGACGGGGTCGACGCCCTCGAACGGCTCGTCCAGGAACAGCACTTCGGGATTGTGGAGGAGAGCGGCGGCGAGCCCGATCTTCTTGCGCATGCCGGTCGAGTAGTCGACGACCAGCTTGTGCTGGGCACCGGCCAGGTCGAGGACGTCGAGGAGCTGCGTGGCCCGCTTGTCGACCTCGGCACCGGGCAGCCCGCGCAACCGCCCCGTGTACGCCAGCAGTTCCCGCCCCGACAGCCGCTCGAAGAGCCGCAGCCCCTCCGGCAGCACCCCGATCCGGGCCTTCACCTCGACGGGGTCCCGCCACACGTCGTGCCCGACCACCTCGACGGTCCCGTGGTCGGGCCGGAGCAGCCCGGTGACCATCGACAAGGTGGTGGTCTTCCCGGCCCCGTTCGGCCCGACGAGCCCGATGAACTTGCCCGCGGGCAACTCGAGATCGACCCCGGCAACAGCGACCTGCTGCCCGAACCGCTTCCAGAGCCCCCGCACACGCACAGCGCTGGATCCCACCGCGCCTCCCTCCGTCACGGAGAACCCTACGGCGGGGCGACGCCCTTCTTTCAGGGGCGCGGGGAACTGCGCGATCAGCCACGGACAGCCCGCAGCCGCCACACAACGGCAACCGGGCAGATGAATCAGCGCCTATCGATCCCGCCCGCACGCATACGCCAACGGCGAGATCAACTCCTCCGCATCCGGCAGCCACCGATTCGCCGGAGTCGGCCGGCAGGCCCACTGCACAGCCCCACGGGACCCGAACCGCGTGGGCGGCGCAGCCACATACGCCCCCTCGCCCAGCACCGTCAGATCCAGCGACGACACCGCCCACCCCAGCTTCCGCACCAGGTCGGGCACCTTCACCCCGGCCCCCGGCAGCACGAAGAACTCCATCCGCCGATCCGGCGTCAGCGTCACCGGCCCGAGCGTCAGCTCCATCCGCTCCATCCGCGCCAGCGCCAGGAACCCCGCCGTCTCCGGCACGGAGATCGCGTCGAACGTCCGCCCCGTCGGCAGCAGGATCGACGCGGTCGGCTGCTTCTGCCACATCCGCCGCGCGACCGTCGCACTGCCCGTGGCCTGCGTCGCCCAGTCCGGACGCGCCGGGTGCGACCCCGGAGCCGGACACGCCGCGTCACCGCAGGAGCAGCGCTGACTCCCGTCGACGGCTTCCAGCCAGGTGCCGGGGAACACGTCCCAGTGGCGCTCCTCGGCGTAGCGAACAGCGGTCTCCAGCAGCGATTCCCCGCGCTGCTTCGGGATCTGAGCGGCTTCGGTGCCGGCGATCGTCTCTTCCACGATGAACACAACTCTGGTCGTCACCAGGGGTTACGCCCGCCCGCGTGCGCGGGGGAGAGCATCGCCCCTGTTCCCGGGGCGCATGGGTGCATGTGCGGGGGCGCGCAGGAGGAACCGTGGCCGGAGCTGGGTAGCCACGAGTGGGGCCGGCA
>JABFVJ010000197.1 GCA_013362835.1 Nonomuraea sp.
GCGCCCGGCCTGGACATCACCGAGCTGCGCCTGGCCGAGCTGCCCTTCACCGACTCCCGGCTGCGGCACGAGGTGACGAGGATCGCGGACGACGGCGAGCGGGTGCGGATGACCGTGCGCACGTACGACCCGTTCGGCGTGCTGCCGGCCGAGTGGGAGGCGTTCCTGCAGGCGGGCGGGGAACGCGTGCCGATCGAGCCGGCGCCGTGCGGCGACGGCGGGTACGTCAGCGAGGTCGTCTTCGCCCCCTGCGGCAAGAGTGATCCGCGCATCGGCTTCAGGCGGCTCTCCGACGGCCACACCACCACCGACCGGCTGATCGTCGACCCCAACCTCGAACCGATCGAGCTGTCCGGCTGCACCGTGAAGACCGAGGGCTACGCCGCCTACCTGTGCGTACGCCGGCATTCGATCACGCGGGCGGTGCTGCGCCGGGCCAGGCGGACGCTGCTGAAGCGGCTCAACACGCCACGGAACAAGCTGCGCGCGTACAAGCTGCTGATCAAGGTGCTGCCCCGGCGGCAGGACCTCGCGCTGTTCGAGTCCGACGTCGGCAAGGGCTACAACGGCAGCCCTCGGGCCATCTACGAGGAGCTGCGGCGGCGCGGGCTGCCGATCGAGGTGGTCTGGTCGGTCGCCAAGGGCCGCAAGAACTTCCCCGCCGACGTGCGCCTGGTCCGCCGGGGAAGCTGGCGCTACCTGTGGACGATGGCCCGCGCCGGCATCTGGGTGGACAGCCACGGCTTCCCGCTGGACTACCCGAAGCCACCGGGCACCCGCTACCTGCAGACCTGGCACGGGCAGGGCATCAAGTCGATCGGCTTCGACGCGCCCGACCTGCGCGGCGACTTCGACCGGCCGCGCGAGCAGTGGCGGGCGGCCGTGGCCAGGTGGGACGCGCTGGTGTCGCCGAGCGCGGAGTTCTCGCGGGTGTTCCTGCCGTCCAACGGCTACGACGGCAAGGTCTACCGGTGCGGCACGCCGCGCTGCGACGCGCTGGTGAGGGCGGAGTCCGCCGAGGACGTACGGACGCGGCTGGAGATCCCACCCGACCGGAAGATCCTCCTTTATGCGCCTACTTACCGAGATAGCGCGAAAAATAGCGGTAAGTCGGTGCGGGTCGATCTGGAACGCCTGGCCGGTGAGCTGGCCGGGGAGTGGGTGGTGCTCCTGCGTACGCATCCGGTCGAGAAGTACGCGCCGCCCGAACGGCTCAGGCACTTCGTCCGGCCGGCCTCGTCCTATCCCGAGATCAACGACCTGATGCTCGCCTCGGACGCCCTGCTGACCGACTACTCCTCCGTGATGTGCGACTACGCGCTCACCGGCAAGCCGATGGTGTTCTACATCGACGACTGGGACGACTACCGGCTCTCCGAGCGCGGCGTCTACCACGACCTGCCCGCCATCGCCCCCGGCCCGTGCGTGACCACCACGGACGAGCTGGCCGGCGTACTGCGGGAGCTGCCCGAGGTGCACGCCGCCTTCGCCGCCAAGTACGCCGCCTTCCGCGCCCTGTGGTGCGCCGACGAGCACGGCGACGCGGCCGCCCGCATCGTGGACGACTTCTTCGAGGGGCGCACGCGATGACCGTCGTCTTCACCTGCCTGGACGCCGACACCCTGGGCGGCATCCAGCAGGTCACCCACACCCTGGCCCAGGGCCTCGCGGAACGCGGCCACGAGGTGCACGTCGTCGGCCTGCGCCGGTCCGCCAGGCCCTTCCGCTACGTGGACCGGCCGCGCTACCGGTCACACGTGATCGGCGACGCCGAGGGCCCGCTGGCCAGACGCCTGGCCGACCGCCGGCTGAAGGAGCTGCTCGGCGGCGTACGCCCCGGCTACGCGGTCATGACCTCGCCGTCGGTGGTGGCCAGGCTGTCGGGCCTGCTGCCCGCCGGGTACCGCTCGATCGGCCAGTACCACGGCTCGTACGACCACGCCCGCGGCTGCTGGCACCTGAGCTCGATCAGGACCCACTACCCCGAGCTGGACCAGGCGCTGTTCCTCAGCGACGACGACGCGTGGGCCTTCTCCGAGCACGCCCTGCTCCCCAACGCCCGGACGCTGCCCAACCCGCTGGGAGCCTGGCCGCGGCAGGTCTCGACGCTGGAGGCGCCCCGGGTGCTCGGCGTCGGACGGCTGGAGGGCGTCAAGCGGTTCGACCGGCTGATCAGCGCCTTCGCCCGCGCGGACCCGCCGCCGCCGTGGGAGCTGCACCTGATCGGCGACGGCGCCGAGCGGGAACGGCTGCGCGCCCACGCGGCCGGGGAGGGCGTGGCCGACCGGGTCGTCTTTCGCGGCCTGGTGCCCGCGGCGCTGATGCCGGAGGAGTACCTGAACGCCTCGCTGGTGGCGCTGACCAGCGAGCACGAGGGGCTGCCGGTCGTGCTGCTGGAGGCCGCGGCCCACGGGGTGCCGGCGGTGGCGTTCGACGTGTCGGGCGGCGTGCGCTCGGCGGGGCCCGTTCCGGTGCCGCCGGGGGACGTGGACGCGTTCGCCGCCGCGCTGGCCGAGCTGACCGGCTCGGCGCGGGAGCGGCGGCGGCTGGGCGCCGCCGCCAGGGCACGGGCCGAGGCGTTCCGCCTCGACCACGTGCTGGACCGCTGGGAGTCGCTGTTCGCGCACATCGAGCGTTAGACGGTGACCTCGGGACGCTGCTGCGGGATGCCGGCCAGCGACTGCTGCGTGGAGGTGAGCAGCGCGCCCACGGGGCTCGGCTCGCGCAGCCGGTTGAAGCGGTCGCGCATGGCCTTGCGCGAACGGCTGGCCTTGCGCTTCTGCATGGTCTTCTGGCAGGCCGTCACGTGCTCCTTGGCCGGCCTGGGCGCGCCGGTCAGCTCGTAGCCGTTGGACTGGAGGCGCTCGCCGAGCACGTGCTCGCACAGCGCGATCTCCCAGTCGTCCAGGCGGTTCGCCCAGCTCCCGACGCGGCTGCGGGTGACCTCGCGGTGGGTGTTGCTGTGCCACACCTTGTGCTGCGGGACGGCCTGGCTGGCCGCCTCCCGAGGGGAGATCATCGACGGGGCGAAGTCCTCCTCCAGGAAGTGGCAGAGCTTCTTCATCTCCGTCATCGGGTCGTCGGTGAGGTCTTCGTAGCGCAGCTCGTAGTAGGTGTCGTCGGGCAGCGTACGGCGCAGCCTGTCGCCCGCGTCGATGGCCTCGGCCCAGGTGGAGACCGCGTGGAAGGAGTCGAGCGTGTACCAGGGCATCTCCTTCAGCGAGGCCACGCAGTCGCGGCCGTCCCTGATCAGGTGGATGAACTGGGCGTCGGGGAACAGGCGCAGCAGCAGGTCGGTCTGCTTGACGTAGCTGGGCCGCTTGTCGCCCCAGCGGGCCTTGTCGAAGCGGTCGGCGTACATGCGGAAGGCCGTGCCGATGACCGAGCCGAGCGAGCCCGGCCCTTCGACGGCCTGCCGGATGAACTCGTCCTTGTCGATCTTGAGCTCGCGGAACTTGGTGCTGCGGTCGGTCGCGATCCACTGCGCCAGTGCCTTGCGCCGCTGGGGGACCCGCAGGTCGCCCCATGTGCGGCGCCGGTAATAAGCGGGAACGAGGAAGCGCGTCTCCGGCGGCACCGCCATGCGCGGGTGCGAGTGGAGCATGAGCTGGAGCATCGTGGTGCCGGACCGCGGGCATCCAATGACGAAGACTGGCCGGTCGGACATTTCGTACTAACCCCCGAAAACTTAGACGAGTACGTGCTCTCGGCTCTCCTGGGAGGACACACCGTGCCTGCGCGTGAAGAGCCACATGCGGTAGACAAGGAAGATCTCGTTGGCGAGGAGCAGGACACCCGCGGCGACCGCGAGCGGCATCAGCGCCCACACCCCCGCGAGCGGCGCGATCACGAAGACCGCGGCATGGAACTCGATGCCGCTCACCAGGTGCGAACGCACACGATGACGGGCCAGGAACCGGTTGAGACGCCGGAAGAAGGACGGCATCCGCGGCCCGCGGTCCACGGGCACCCGCTCCAGGGGGACGGTGTCCTCGCCGGCGGGCTCCGGCTCGCCCCGCTCCTCCCTGACCGCCTCGCGCACCCGCTTCATCTGCGGGGCGTTGACGTACCTGAACAGATCCAGCACGGCCACCGCCGCGCCGAGCACCACGTAGCGGACATCCCCGGTCAGGGCGTACTGCCCGTATGCCAGCCCGCCGGCACACAGGACCACCCTGACCCGGTCCCCCACGTAGTCCAGCCAGAGGCCGAAGGGGGTCCCCGTGCCCTTGAGCCTGGCTATCTTGCCGTCCACGCAGTCGACCATGAAGCTCAGGTAGAACAGCAGGGCGCCTGCGACAAGCCGGTCCATCGCGAAACAGGCTGCCGACACCGTGCCGAGGACCAGCGAGAACACCGTGAGCCCGTTGGGCGTCATCCGGGTGCGGTTGGCGACGGGAAGGGCGACCCGGCAGGCGACCGGGTCCACGAAATACACGGTCCACCAGGAGTCTCTCCGCTTGCGTGTCTCGTAGACGTCATCCAGCGAATAGGTCCTCATGGATCCAGCATGGCTACGGAACGCCGTCTGACGATTACTGTCTGGAACTACTGGGGGATGTCCATGCCGCTTCTTGACCCAACCGGCACGGAAAACCGCCACGGCGCGTACGCGTCGCCGTCCCGGAACCAGCCCTTGAGCAACAGCCCCCGGGTCTCGGTCTTCACCTGGAGCCGCCAGGTCGGGCCGCCGCCTTCGAGCCTTCTGGGGTCGATGCCGGCGACGACTCCGTACCGGCCGACCCGGCGGGCCTCCAGGGGCACCCGGCGGTGGCCGTCGCTCAGCCACACGCTCACCTTGCCGACCTTGCGGTCCACGCGGTGGATGGCCACCTGGCCGCGTACGCGGTACTCGGTGCCCGTCCAGTCGCACCCGTCCACCCTGGCGACCAGCTTGAGCTCGGCGCGGGCGTCGTAGACGTCGTCGGGGATGCCGAGCCGGCGGTCGCGGAAGAAGGGGTAGTCGCCGTACCAGTTGGCGTTGCGGAACCCGCGCGGACGCACCCGAGTGCCGTCGGCCCTCCCGCGGCGGAAGTCGCGCACGGCGCGCAGCTCCTCGACCAGGCCGCGCCTGAGCAGGTGCAGCTCCAGGCGGCGCAGCGAGGGCGCGGTGGCCAGGGCGCCGGGGCTCAGCTCGTCCAGCCAGGCGTCGGACAGCCGCAGCAGCGGCTCCAGGTCATGGCCCGACTCGTGCGCCGACTCCAGGGCCTGGAACAGGAAGATGATGTCCTTCTCCAGCACCAGCGCGTCGAAGTCGGGCAGCAGCTCGGGCGCGGCGTCCTCCAGGAAGACGCGCACCGAGCGGACGGCGGTCAGGCGCTCGTGCAGGTTGGGCAGCTCGGCGCGGCGCTGGGTGATCGAGGTCTCCCCCTCCTCGCGCCTGCGCCAGTGGTAGACGACGTCGTCGACCATGTCCACGCTGGTGGCGAGGACGTGGGCGTGCATGGCGACCGGCACGTCCTCGTAGATCCCGGCGGGGAAGGTCAGCCCGTGCCGCCGCCAGAAGTCGGCCCGGTAGACCTTGTTCCACACCGTACGGTCCCTGACCAGCACCTTCTTGTCGGTGACGTGGGTGCACAGCTCCGGCCTCCTGAAGACCCGCTCGTGCAGGATCGACTCCTCCAGCCCGCCGTCCACCAGGCGCATGACCGCGCCGCACGCGAGGTCGGAGCCGGTCTCGCCGAGCTTGGCGACCAGCACCTCGTACGCGTTGGGCGGCACGACGTCGTCACTGTCGGCGAAGGCGAGATACGTGCCCCTGGCCCGCCTGATCCCCTCGTTACGCGCCGGTCCCGGCCCCATGTTCGGCTGGTCGACCAGGATGAACCGGGAGTCACGTGCCACGAAGTCCTCGGCCAGCCGCCTGCTCCCGTCGAGGGAGCCGTCGTCGACCAGGATGACCTCGAAGTCCTCCATGGTCTGGGCGGCCAGCGATTTCAGGCACTCCGACAGGTACGGCTCGACGTTGTAGAACGGTACGACGACGCTGAGCAGGGGGATCATGGCGCTCCTTGGCTTCGGGGACGGCGTCCAGGGGCAGCATGCCGTGGCCGCCATCCCGGTTCCGCGCCCGATGCCCGTCCCTGATGAGCTCTTTACCCGACGCGGAATCCGCTACGTTGTGCAATGAGTCGAGCACGAATAGTAGGGGGAGCGGTGCTGAGACGCGTCCGGGACGATGATCTGCCCGTAATGCGGCGCTGGCGCAACCACCCGAGGGTGCGGGCCGCCAGCTTCACCAGCCACGAGATCACGCCCGACGAGCATGCCCGCTGGTGGGCGGGCGTGCGTGCCGACTCGGCCAAGCGGGTGCTGATCTACGACCACGACGGCGCCGGAGCGGGGGTCGTGACGTACTCGGGGCTCGGGGGCGGGAGCGGCTACTGGGGCTTCTACCTCGATCTCGACGGCCTCGAACGGTCGGGGGCGCTGCTGCGGGCCTGGGTGGGCCTGGAGCGGGCGGCCATCGACCACGCCTTCGGGCCGCTCGGGCTGACGACCCTGCGCGGCGAGGTGCTGGCCGACAACGAGCCCGTCCGGCAGCTGCACCGGCGGTTCGGGTTCGCCGAGATCGGCACCTACCGGCGTCCCGTCGACGGGGTGCCGCGTGACGTCGTCGCCATCGCGCTGAACAAGGAGGAGCAAGGATGATGTCCATCGGGGGGCGGACGATCGGGGCCGACCGGCCGCCGTTCGTGGTCGCCGAGATGTCCGGCAACCACAACGGGAGCCTGGAGCGGGCCCTCGCCATCGTCGACGCGGCGGCGGCCGGCGGGGCCCATGCGCTGAAACTGCAGACCTACCGGCCCGACACGATCACGGTCGACGCCGACGGGCCCGCCTTCCGGGTGGGCGACGGACACGCGCTGTGGGGCGGCGAGACCCTCTACCGGCTGTTCGAACGCGCCCACACGCCCTGGGAGTGGCACGAGCCGATCTTCGAGCGGGCTCGCGAGCACGGGCTCGTCGCCTTCTCGGCGCCGTTCGACCCGACCGCGGTGGAGCTGCTGGAGAAGCTCGACGCGCCGGCGTACAAGATCGCTTCGTCGGAGATCGTGGACCTGCCGCTGATCAGGCTCGCGGCCTCCACCGGCAAGCCGCTGGTCATCTCCACCGGCATGGCCACGGCGGGCGAGATCGAGGCCGCCGTGACGGCCGCCCGCGAGGCCGGCTGCACGCAGCTCGCCGTGCTGTCCTGCACCGCCTCCTACCCCGCCTCCCCCGCCGAGAGCAACCTGCGTTCGCTGCCGCTGCTCGCCGCGCTCACCGGCGCCGAGGTCGGCGTGTCCGACCACACGCCGGGCATCGGGGCCGCGCTGGCGGCGGTGGCGCTGGGGGCGTGCCTGATCGAGAAGCACGTGACGCTGTCGCGGGCCGACGGCGGCGTCGACGCCGCCTTCTCGCTGGAGCCCCCGGAGCTGGCGGCGCTGGTGGAGGAGAGCGAGCGGGCCTGGCAGTCGCTGGGCCGCCCGGTGCTCGGTCCGCGCGAGTCCGAGCGCGAAGGGCTGCGCTTCCGCCGCTCCCTTCACGTGGTCGGTGACGTACGCGCCGGCGACCTCGTGACCAGGGAGAACGTCCGCTCGATCCGCCCGGCGGGCGGCCTTCACCCCGACGCGATCGACGAGGTCGTCGGCCGCCGCTTCACCAGGGACGCGCCGCTCGGCACCCCGCTGACCTGGGATCTCATCTGATCCAGAGGTCGAGGAAGGCGTCGGCGACGCGTTCCCTGCCCTTGCCGTCGACCAGCCCGCCGCCCCGCCTGCCGTGCTCCTCGCGCAGGCGGGGGTCGGCGAGCAGGCGGGCGAGCACGTCGACGGCCATGTCGTCGGCCTCCGGCCCGAGACCGGCGGCGATCCCCCGGCCCACCAGCGCCCGGTAGCCGATGAGCTGGTTCTCGGCCACCCAGGTCAGCGCGGTCGGCACGCCGAGGTGGAGCAGCTCCCAGACGGCCGACCCGGCGGCGGTGACCACGAGGTCGGCGGCGGCCATGAGCTCGGGCAGCCGGTCGGTCGGCGGCACGACCGTGACGCCCTCACCCGCCGCGAACGGCTCGGGGCTGACCACCGTGGCCAGGAACGGGACACCGGTGCGCCCGAGCGCCCCCGCCCAGGCCGGCGCGACGCGTCCGCTGTCGGTGCCGCCGAAGAAGCACAACACGCGCGGCACCGGCTCCTCCCCCGCGACGCGCCTGCGGTTCCGGACGCTGTCACGCAGCAGCGCGTAACGCGACCCCGCGAGCCGCCACGAGCCCGGCGGCAGCGGGAAGGGCCGGTCCTCCGCGCCGAGGTTCTGGTCGAGGTAGAGGTCGGCCTCCTGGCCGCGCGGGTCGCCGTCGACGATCGCCAGCACGGGGAAGCCCGCCGCCCTGAGCGTCGCGCCGGTCTCCGCCGCCAGCTCGTACGAGTCCAGCACCACCGCGTCGAGCCGCAGCTCGCAGGCCAGGGCCGCCAGCCGGTCGGGCCGCGCGGGGGCCGGCACCAGCGGCAGCGAACGGCTCACGAGCTGGTCGCGGGCCCACGCCGAGCCGGAGACGTCGCCGAGGAAGACCACCTCGGCACCCCGCCCGCCCAGCTCCTCGGCCAGCGCCACGCACCGCACCAGATGACCGGCCCCGCCCCCGGCCGTGGCGTCGCAGCGCACTCCCACCCGCCCGCTCATGCGTCCTGCAGCGCCTTCTGCCGTACGTGGGCGTTGAGCTCGCAGACCTCCGGTCTGGCGCGCAGCCAGCTCACCAGGGTCCTGACCGGCACGCAGCGGTCGCCCAGCTCCTCGACGACGCGGGCGATGAGCCGCCAGTCGTCCTCGGTGTCGAGCGTGACCCGCAGGTCGTCGGCCGCCGGTTGGTGGGCGAGGCCCAGCAGGCGCGACTCGCCCGGGTGCGCGTAGACGTACGACGTCACGTGGGTGCGGTGGAAGCCGGTGGCCTCGGCGTCGGCGCGCTCCAGCGCGGACCTGTGCGCGATCTCCACGTCGAGCCCGCGCGGCAGGGTCCTGGCCAGGCTCGTGCTCAGGTAGTCGAGCCCCGGGACCGCGCGGAAGACCAGCGCGGCCTCCCTGATCACGGCGGGGTCGAGCAGCGGGCAGTCGGCCGTGAACCGCATGATCGCGTCGGCCTCCCGCCCGGCCAGCGCCTCCATGAACCTGGTGAGCACGTCGTCGACCGGCCCCCGGTGGCAGGCCACGCCGAGCCGTCGGCACTCGGCCGCCACCGCGTCGTCGACGCTCTGCGTGGTGGTGGCCACGACGAGATCGTCGAGCGTGCCCGACTCGCGCGCCGCGCGGACGACCCACCCCAGGACGCTGCGGCCGCCCAGGTCGCGCAGCACCTTCCCGGGCAGCCGCGTGGAGCCCATCCGAGCCTGGATGATTCCGACAATACGCATCAAAACCACATTCCCCCGTGTGACCATATGTGGTTGACCGGTCGCGCTATGCTACCGGCCAGCTTGCACGACTACAGTTCGTCAGCGCGATTTTCAGGGGGCCGCGTGAGCATTCTCAGTGGATCGTCCATTCTGATCACCGGAGGCACGGGGTCCTTCGGAAAGGCGTTCATCCGCCACGCGCTCGACTCGCTCGGGGTGCGCCGGCTCGTGGTGTTCTCCCGTGACGAGCTCAAGCAGTACGAGCTCAAGCAGCTGTTCGGCGACGACGAGCGGCTGCGCTGGTTCATCGGCGACGTGCGCGACCGCGACCGGCTCACCCGCGCCATGCACGGCGTCGACCACGTCGTCCACGCCGCCGCGCTCAAGCAGGTCGACACCGCCGAGTACAACCCGTTCGAGTACGTCCGCACCAACGTCGCCGGTTCGCAGAACGTCGTCGAGGCCGCCATCGACTGCGGCGTGCGCAAGGTCGTCGCCCTGTCCACCGACAAGGCCTCCAGCCCGATCAACCTCTACGGCGCCACCAAGCTCGTCGCCGACAAGCTGTTCGTCTCGGCCAACCACTACGCCGCCGCCCACGAGACCCGCTTCGCCGTCGTCCGCTACGGCAACGTCGTCGGCAGCAGGGGCTCGGTGGTGCCGTTCTTCCTGCGCCTCGCCGAGCAGGGCGGCAGCCTGCCGATCACCGACAAGCGCATGACCAGGTTCTGGATCACGCTCGACCAGGCCGTACGGTTCGTCGTCGACTCCTTCGACCTCATGCAGGGCGGCGAGCTCTACGTCCCGCGCATCCCCAGCATGCGCATCACCGACCTGGCCGAGGCCCTGGCCCCCGACAGCCCGATCTACGAGATCGGCATCAGGCCGGGCGAGAAGCTGCACGAGGAGATGATCGGCCCCGACGACGGCCGCAGGACCCTGCGCCTGGCCGACCGCTACGTCGTCCAGCCCACGATCGCGACCTGGGGCTACGAGGCGCCGCAGACCGGCGAGCTGCTGCCCGAGGGCTTCTCCTACCGCTCCGACACCAACGACCAGTGGCTGTCGGTCCGCGACCTGCGCGACATGGTGGCCGGCTGATGCTGCCCTACGGACGGCAGTCCATCATCGAGTCCGACATCGAGGCGGTGGCCGAGGTGCTGCGCGGCGACTGGCTGACGACCGGGCCCGCGGTCCGGCTGTTCGAGAGCGAGCTCGCCCGCTGGACCGGCGGCGTGCCCTGCGTCTCGGTCACCTCCGGCACTGCGGCGCTGCACGTGGCCTACGCCGCCGCCGGCGTCGGCCGGGGCGACGAGGTGATCACCTCGCCGCTCACGTTCGTCGCCACGGCCGCCACCGCCGTGCTGCGGGGTGCGCGGGTCGCCTTCGCCGACGTACAGGCCGACACCGGCAACATCGACCCCGACGCCGTGTCCGCGCTGGTCACCCCGGCGACGCGGGCGATCACCGGCGTCGACTACGCGGGCCACCCCGCCGACTACGACGAGCTGCGCACGGTCGCGGAACGCGCCGGCGCGGTGCTGGTCGCCGACGCCGCGCACTCGATCGGGGCCTCCTACAAGGACCGTCCCGTGGGCGCGGTCGCCGACCTGACGACGTTCTCGTTCTTCCCGACGAAGACCGTGACCACCGCCGAGGGCGGCGCGGTCGCCGCGGCCGACCCCGCCCACTTCGAGCGCGCCGCCCGCTTCAGGAACCACGGCCTGGTACGCGACCCCGCCGAGCAGCGCGACCCCGACCACGGCGGCTGGCACCAGGAGGTGCACGAGTTCGGGCTGAACTACCGGCTGCCCGACGTGCTCTGCGCGCTCGGCGTCAGCCAGCTGCGCCGGCTCGAACGCTTCCGCGCCCGCCGCTCCGAGCTGGTCGCGCGGTACAACACGCTGCTGCGTGACGTGCCCGGCCTCACGCTGCCCGCGCAGCGGGCCTACGTCACGCCGAGCTGGCACCTCTACCCGGTCAGGGTGCGCGACGGGCGCAGGCGGGAGGTCTACGAACGTATGCGGGCGGCGGGCATCGGGGTGCAGGTCAACTACATCCCGGCGTACTGGCACCCGGTGTTCGAGGACCTCGGCTACCGGCGGGGGCTCTGCCCGCGCGCCGAGGCGTACTACGCCGAGGAGCTGTCGCTGCCGCTGTTCGCCGACCTGTCGGACGCCGAGCAGGACCGCGTCGTCGAAACGCTCACCGGCATCCTGACCTGACCGTCGCCGCGAGGCCCGCCGGCGACCGGTTCAGCGCTCGGCGAGGAGCAGGCAGCCGTCCTCGCTCCTGTCGATGAGGAAGCGGCGGTCGTCGACGGTCGCGACCTGGCGCTCCCCCCTCCGCACCAGCGGCCGGATCGGCCTGCCCTGGTCGAGGACGACCTCCCACCACGACTCGCGGCCGACCCGCTCGTCGATGCCGGCCAGCGGCACCCGTGCCGAGAAGTCCTGGCCCGCGAGCGCCACGGGGAAGTACATCTCCTCGCCGTCGCTCTTGCGCCGCAGCCGCACCACCGGCTCCCCGTCGCCGAGGTCGGCGATGCGCCCGGAGAACACCAGATCGCCGTCGTCCACCCGGCACTCGCCGATGACCGCCTGGGCATGCAGCAGCCGCAGC
>JABFVJ010000087.1 GCA_013362835.1 Nonomuraea sp.
CGCCGCCGCCGAGGCCGTCTGCGGACCCGCCGCCCTGGAGTCGCTCGGCTCGCTGGTCGACAAGACCCTGGTCGTGGCCACCCCGCCGCCGGACGACGAGGCGGACGGCGGGATGCGCTACCGGCTCCTGGAGACCGTCGCCGAGTACGCCGCCGAGCGGCTCGACGAGGCCGGTCAGCGGGCGGAGGCCGAGCGCGCGCATCTGACGTACTACCGCGAACTCGCCCGTACCAGCGAGCCGTTGCTGCGCGGTGCCCGGCAGCTCGCCGCCATCCGGCTGTTCGAGCGGGAGAGCGAGAACTTCCGCGCCGCCCTGCACCACGCCGTCGCCCTGCGGGACGAGCAGGAGGCGCTGTGCCTGGTGCTGTCGATGGCCTGGTACTGGCAGATGCGCGACCTGCGGACCGTCGCCCGCAACTGGGCGCGCGAGGTCCACCGTCTCGGCCCCGACCCGTTCACCGAGCCGGCCCGCCGTGCCGCGCCCCTGTGGGAGCGCTGCACGGACACGCCGCCGCCCTGGACCGGCCCGGTCCTCGACGAGGCCCGGCGTGGTGCGCATCTCGTCCATCTCGCCTGTATGGACACCGAGTTGGACGCCTGGCAGACGCCCGAGGCGCAGACCAAGCTGCGGGTCATCGCCGACACCTACGAGCCCGGCCTCCCGCAGACCTGTCACAGCCCGGGCTCCCTGTGGTTCTTCGCCGTCATGCTCACCGGTGACATGGGGCGGGTGCGGGCGATCGTGGACGGCGCCATCGACACCTGCCGCGGGGTGCCGGGATACGAGTGGGACCTGGCCGCCAATCTGCACATGCGCGCCAACCTGCTGGCCAACCGCCCCGAGTGGGCCGGGGACGCCATCCGCGACGCCGACGAGTCGCTGGCGATCTACCAGCGCCTCGGCGACCTGTGGGGCACCGCCGAGGCGTACGCCGCGCGGGCCGAGGCCCATGAGCGCAGAGGGCACTACCTGCGGGCCGCCGCCGACTACCAGGCGGGCATCGAACACGCCGACCGCCTCGGCGCCCGCGCCCAGACGGCCGTGCTCGCCGCCCGGCTCGGCAGTGTGCTGATCGAGGCGGGCGAGGGTGCGCGGGGCGAGGGCCTGCTGCGCGAGGTGCTCGACCGGGAGGGCGGCCCGGTCGAGCACGCGATGCCCATGGCCCGGCTCATCCTCGCCGGCTGGCTCAGCGTGACGGGCCGGATCCCGGAGGCACGCGAACACGTCCGGCTGCTGCGCGAGCAGTTCCACATCGCCCACTTCATCGTCTTCGACGCCTTCATCCTCGGCACCGAGGCCTGGCTGGAGGCGGCCGACGGCTGCTATGAGGAGGCCCTGGAGACGATCAGGCAGGCCCTGGAGAGGGCCGAGGATCCGCTGGCCCAGGCCATCGCCCCGCAGATGCCTTCCCTGTATCTCATCACCGCCGCGTTCGCCCTGGCCCGGATCGACGGCGGGGGCCGCGCCCGGGACGCCGCCCGCTGTCTGGGCACCGCCGACGCTCTGCTGCCGCACCGGCACGCCGCGTCGCTCCAGGAACGCGAGGTGTACGGCCGGGCTGTGGAGCGCTCGCGCGAGCTGCTCGGTGACGCGGCCTACGAGGCGGCGTACGCGGAGGGCGGCGGCCTCTCCTCCCGGGAGGCCGCCGCCCTGATCTGACGTCGGTTCTTCGGTTCTCGGTGCTCGTCAGTTCTTGGTGCGGAACTTGTGGATCGCGACCGGCGCCATGACCGCCGTGATGGCCACCGACCAGGCGAGCGTCATCCACAGGTCGTGTGCCACCGGCCCGCCCACCATCAGGCCGCGCGCGGCGTCCGCGAGCGTGGACAGCGGGTTGTAGTCGGTGAAGGTCTGCAGCCAGCCCGGCATCGACGTCGGCGGCGAGAAGATCGATGAGCCGAACTGGAGCGGGAACAGCACCAGGAAGCCCATGGCCTGCACGGACTGCGCGTTCTTCAGAATCACGCCCAGGGTGAGGAACACCCACATGATCGACGAGGCGAACGCCGTGGACAGGGCCACGGTCGCGAACAGCCCGGGCCAGTTGTTGATCTCGAACCCGACCGCGACGGCGACGACCATCAGCACGGCGGTCGCGAACAGCATCCGCAGCAGCTCCACGGAGATCTTCGCGAAGAGCACCGAGCCCCGCCCGATCGGCAGGGACCGGAAGCGGTCCATGACACCGGAGTTGAAGTCCTGGCTGAAGCCGGTGCCGACGCCCTGGGACAGGGTCATGCTCATCATCGCGATCATGCCCGGGATGACGTACTGCACGTACCGCTCCTGCCCGCCGCCCAGCGCCTGCCCGATCGCGCCGCCGAAGACGAACACGAAGAGCAGGGTGAAGATGACCGGCATCAGCAGCGCGTCGGCCATCGACTCCGGGTCCTGGCGGATCCACAGCAGATTGCGGCGGATGAGGGCACCGGTGTGCCGCAGATGCCCGCGCAGCGAAATGCGGGCGTCGTCGGCGGTGGTGGCGTGGGCGGTGGTGGTGGCGCTCATGCGGCGACCTCCTCGCGGTCGTCGGTGGGCACGGCATCCTGCGGGGCACTGGCGCGGTGGCCGGTGAGGGACAGGAACACCTCGTCCAGGCTGGGCAGTTCGGTGGTGATGGCGGCGAGCGTGATGCCGCGCGCGGTGATGGCGCCGACGATGGCGGTGAGCTGCTCGTCGCTGAGGACCGGGACGAGCAGCGTGCCGCTCTCGGCGTCCACGGTGGTGGTGGCGAGCCCGGTGATGCCGAGCTCGTCCAGGTACCCGGCGAGCGGCCGCAGTTGCAGGGCGTCCGTCGGCC
>JABFVJ010000133.1 GCA_013362835.1 Nonomuraea sp.
TGCGCCAGGCTCGGCCTCGACCCCGGCCGCCCCACGATCACGGTGTTCCGCCACACGCCCGGCCGCGACGCCGAGCTGTTCGAGGAGACCGAGCGGTACGCCGCCGCCGACGAGTCGGCGAACTGGCTGTTCCTCGACCGCCTCGGGACCGGAGCGCCGTCGGTCAACCTGCTGTGGAGCATGACGGACGTCGCGGTCACGTTCGCCGGCGGCGACCTGCCGGCCTTCGGTGTGCCGGTCATCCAGGCGGGCTGGTCGGAGGGCGCCGAATGCGGGGCCGTCCACCTCGTACGGACGCCCGAGGAACACCGCGACGCGCTCGGCAGGGCCGTCGCCACGCACGCCAAGGGCGAGACCGTCCTCGGCCCCGAGCAGCGCGAGCGCGCCCGCCTGTGGCTCTGGTTGCGCCGCTGCGGCTCCGACGTGCCCACCCAGCTCCTGCCGCACTGGGAGCTCGGCCCCGACTACCCCCGCGCCCTCGACGTCGCCCTGCGGCACGTGGAGCGCGACGGAGACCCCCTCTACGGCGCGGTGCGCCGCATGTGGGACCGGCGCGACCCCTTGCTCACCCGCTTCGACTTCCAGGACATCACAGGAACCACACTGACCCCCGCGAGGAGCGCCCGATGACAGGACCAAGCACAGAGCTCGACCCGGTGATCCTGCCCGCGATCCCGCCCGTCCACGTGCTGAGCGGGCAGTTCCCCGCGCTGCAGGTGACCGACAGGCTGCATCGGGGCACCCAGATCGTGGGCAGGTTCGAGACCTCCGGCCTGGTCGGCTTCAAGGTGTCCGCCCAGGGACGCCCGCTGCGGGTGCAGATCTCGCTGTCCATGGACGAGCGGTCGGTCAGCGGCTGGCACACCGGCGCGACGGGACCGGACCTCACGCTGCCCCGGTTCGTCCAGATCCGCTCCCAGGGGCGGCTGCGCCAGTGCGTGCTGCTGCGCGGCCGGAACCCGCACGCCCGCGCGGCCTTCGACCTGACCCCCGAGGAGATCCCCGACGACGGGCTGATCTGCGTCGAGGTCCTTGACGTCATGGAGGGCGACGGCGTCTGCGACGAGGTGCGCCAGGTGCTGTCCGGGCGCGTCCAGGCCGACGGCGTGGCCGGGCTGCGCCTGGACAAGGTCGTCTTCGAGGAGCCGCCCGAGGTCGACTACGACCCCGACACGCTCGACGGCTCCCGCTGCGAGCTGTCCTCCCTGATCAGCGGCGGCGGCCTGGCCAACCTCAACCGGCAGGGCGTACGCGTCCTGCGCTCGGGCATGTTCGTCGTCAACCCGGTGCTGCGCGACACGTTCGGGTCGAGCGGGCGCATCACGCTGCGGCTGGGCACCAGGGCCGAGACGCCCAGCGTGATCCCGGCGACCTGGCGGCGGATGAACAGCGAGCTGCGCTGGCTGCGCCACGCCACCAGGAAGCTCCTCGGCACGGCGGCCCCCACGGTCGAACGCGTGTACAGCCTCAGGGACGGCGAGGCCGGGCCCTTCGGGCAGAGCGTCGTCGGCAACGTGACCGAGCTCGTCCTGCCGAGCCCCACCGCCTCGCCGTTCCTCGTGGTCGTCGCGCCGCGCCCGGGAGTGCTGCCCACGTTGGAGTCCGGCACCTCGGACTAGGTCCAATATGCTCATGGCCCATGGGGGACACGTTCGACGGGATCCTTGAGGAGTGGCGGCGCGAGCGGCCCGACCTCGACCTGTCGGCCTTGGGCGTCTTCGGGCGGCTCGCGCAGGTGATGCGGGTCCTGGAGCCCGAGGTCGAGCTGGTCTTCGCCCGCCACGGGCTGCGTCAGGGCGAGTTCGACGTGCTGGCCGCGCTGCGCCGCTCCGGGCCTCCCTATACGCGGATCCCGTCCGAGCTGTCGGCGGGGCTGATGATGTCGCGGGCCGGGATGACCAACCGGCTCGACCGGCTGGAGGCGGCGGGGCTGGTCGAGCGGAGCCTCGACCCCGCCGACCGGCGCAGCTTCCTCGTCAGGCTCACCGACGAGGGCATGCGCGTGATCGACGGGACGCTCACCGACCACGCCGCCAACCTGACCCGCCTGGCCGCCGCGCTCACCCCGCGCGACAAGGAGGCCCTCGCCGAGATCCTGGGCAAGCTCCTCGGCACGATCTGACCCGCGAGGGGCAATGTGCCGGGAAAACTGGCGATCACCTGTGATAACGCCGCTCAGGGGGAAGTTGTCCTGTGTGGGCAGGAACGGTTTGAGCATCGAGACGATCCGGCATCTTCAGTGCACGGTCCTGCGTGCCACCGGCGAGCTCGACCACGCGGGACGGGCCCGGTTCAGCGCCCACATCGCCACGGTGTGGGACTGGTCGCCCGGTCCCGTTCTCGTCTTCGACCTGGCCGACCTGGTCTTCTACGACTCGTCCGTGATCGGCGTGCTGGCCGGGGTCATGCAGCGCATGGAGGCCGAGTCGAGCGGGCGGATCATCGTGGCCCGCCCGTCCCGGCATCTGCTGTCCGTGTTGCGGCTGACGGACCTGCTGTCCCACGTCGAGCTGCGCGACGGCGTCGAGGAGGCCGTGGCGGAGCTGATGCTCGACGCGGGACCGGCACGTGACCTTCGCCCGGCCCTGGCGCCGGGGAAGGTCTGAGACCGGCCTCAGAGGCCGTAGGTCTCCAGGAGCCGCAGCCAGACCTCGCTCACGGTCGGGAACGAGGGCACGGCGTGCCAGAGCCGGTCGAGCGGCACCTCGCCGGTGACCGCGATCGTGGCGGCGTGCAGCAGCTCGCCGACGCCCGGCCCGGCGAAGGTGACGCCGAGCAGCACCTTCCTGTCCTCG
>JABFVJ010000425.1 GCA_013362835.1 Nonomuraea sp.
CGGGCGGCTCTACCCGGTCGACGCGCTGGCCGGCGACATCCTGCGCGGGGTGGCGCGGAACAAGGCGCTGATCGTGGCGCCCGCCTCGGGGCGGGCCGCCTGGCGCGGGGCCAGGCTGTCGCCGTCGGCCGCCGTACGGGTCGCGGGCCTCGCGGTCAGACGGATCGCCGGGCGCTGAGCACCTGGGTGGCCCTCACCTGGCGGATCGCCGGGCGATGAGCACCTCGGTGATCCTCACCATCTCCCAGCGGCCCGACGGGTTGGCGGCCAGCAGGGCGGCCCGCGCCTCGGCGACGAACGCGGGCAGGCGGTCGCCGAGCCGCGCCGGAGCCGTGAAGGAGTAGGAGAGCTGCAGGCCGAGCACGGCGTCGAGGTCGTAGGCGAGGCGCTGCTCGTCATGGACCGACTCCAGGTCGGGGAAGGGCGAGCCGGGCAGCACGTCGTGGGGGTGCTCGCCGGTGGCCTGGAAGGTGCCCGGGGCCTTCGTCAGGCTGTCGTCGGCCCCGAACCGCTCCCGTACGCGGCGCATCACGGGCTCCCACGGCTCCTCGACGGCGCCGCGTCCGGGGCCGACCAGGGCGACCACGCCGCCGGGCGGCAGCAGGTCGTCGAGGTCGGCCAGCACCGCACGCCGGTCCATCCAGTGGAACGACCTGCCCATGACGACGTGGCCGAACGGCGGCAGCTCGCGCAGCCGGGTCGAGTCGCCGCGCAGCCACCGGATGTTCGGCACGTCCGCCGCGAGGCGCCGGCCCTCGGCCAGCATCTCCTCGTCGGGATCCACGGCCAGGACCGCGCGTACGCGCCGGGCCAGCGGGATCGCGACCGTGCCGGGGCCGCAGCCGAGGTCGAGGACGACGGCGTCCGGGCCGAACGTCCTGGCGAGGTGGTCGATGGCCGGATCGCCGTGGTCCGCGCGGTACTTTGCGTAGAACGGCGCCGCCCCGCCGAAGAGGTCCTTCACGGATGGCACCATATACAGGTTCGAGACGTGTTCTAGGGAAGGTTCTGATCAGTGCGGCGGCTACTCATGGTCCTGTTGCTCGCCGGCGTCGCGGTGGGGTTCGCCCCGGCGGCGCAGGCGCACAACGTGCTGGTCGGCAGCGACCCACGCGACGGGGCCACGCTCAGCGCCTCGCCCGCCCAGGTGACCCTGGTGTTCGACCAGGCCGTACGCCAGGGCTACGCGCAGGTGGGCGTGACGGGGGCCGACGGATCCTCGTGGGCCGAAGGGGCGGCCGTCGTCGCCGCCGAACGGGTCTCGGTCAAGGTCAGGCCGTTGCCGGCCGGCGGCTCGTACGTGGTGGGCTACCGCATCCTGTCGGCCGACGGCCACCCGGTGACCGGGAAGATCGCCTTCAGCCTGGCCGCGTCCGCGACCGGGGTCTCGGCCGGGCAGACCGGCCAGGGGTCGAGCGCGGAGGCCGCCGAGGCCGCCGCCAACGGCGGGGCGGGCATGGCGGTCGTGTGGATCGTCGCCGCCCTGCTGCTCCTCGCGGCGGGCACCGCGGTGGCGCTGCGCCGGGCCGGGGGGACACGCGCGTGACCGTCACCGCTCCCCCTCGCACCCGCCGCCCCGCCGGCGGACGGCTCGTCGCCGGCGCGTTCGGCGTGTGCGCGATCGTCGCCGCCGTGGCGGCCAGCACGTTCACCGCCCAGGAGTCCGTGCCCGGCATCCCCATGCCGGGGCCGTTCGTGGCCTTCGGGCTGCCCGTCGTCAGGGTGCTGCTCGACCTCGCCGCCGTCGCCGTGGTCGGTCTCAGCCTGCTGCCCAAGCTGCTCGGCTTCGACGATCCCGGCAGCACCGAGCCGATCCTGCGCCGGGTGCGGCCCCTCGCCGTCATCGCGGCCTGGGCGTGGGCGATCTGCGCGCTGCTCACCATCGTGTTCCAGACGGCCGAGCTCAATCCGGGGCGCGTGCCCACGTTCGGGATGATCGCCTCGTACGTCGAGGAGGTCGGCACCGGGCAGGGCCTGCTGTTCAGCGCGGCGTGCGCGCTCGCGGCGGCGGGCATCGGGCTGATGGCGGTGCGGTTCGGCGAGAAGGTGCCCGCCGAGCTGCGGATCATCGTGGCGCTGTTCGGGCTGCTGCCCATCCCGGTCACCGGCCACGCCGTGAACTCGGTCTGGCACGACCCCATCATGATCTCGATGGAGATCCACGTGATGGGGGCGGCGGCCTGGTCGGGCGGGCTCGCGGCCACGGCCGTGTTCGTCGCGCGCCACCCTGGGCCGCTGGCCCGGGTGCTGCCCAGGTTCTCCAGGATGGCCACCCTGTGCCTGCTCCTGGTCGGGCTGTCCGGCCTGATCACCGGGCTCGGCACGATGGCGCTCACGCCCGGCGTCGAGCTGCCGGACGCGATCGTGACCAGCCATTACGGCGTGCTCGTCGTGGTCAAGACGGCGCTGGTGGCGCTGCTGGTGCCGCTCGCCGCGCACATCCGCTTCCGCCTGCTGCCGGTGATCCGCAGGGGCGGGGCCACCGCCCTGGTGAGCTGGGCGGCGGCCGAGGTGGGCGTGATGGGGCTGGCCTACGGGGTCGCGGTGGCGATCACCCGGGCCTCGATCGGCTGAGGCCGCGGGTCACGCCTTCCTGCGATCCATTCGACGGCCAGCCAGGCGGCCAGCAGGCCGAGCCCGGCCCACAGGGCCGACGACGTGACGAGGGGCGGGGCGCCGTACAGGCCGGTCTGGCCCTTGATCGCGCCGTAGACCTGGCCCATGGCCGCGTTCTGGACGACGAGCGCGCCGTACGCGCCGGCGGTCACCACGGCCGTGCCCACGACCGCGCGTACGGCCGGGACGCGCACCAGGAACGCGAGGTCCACCAGCAGACCGGCCGCCACGAGGAAGAACGGCACCGCCGACGGCGGGAAGCCGGTGAAGGTCAGCAGCGGCCAGACCAGCGTGCGGAAGCCCACGTACGCGCCGGCCACGAGCGTCGCCGCGCCGAACCTGCCGATCAGCAGCCTGGCCACGACCAGCACCGACAGCCCCGCCACCACGGCGTAGACCGGGTACAGGTAGTCGGGCACGGGCAGGGTGAACCCGCTCATCATCACCCTGTCGATCGGCCGGCCCATCTGGTCGGCGGCGAAGCGCAGCAGGGTCGGCTCGGCGTAGGTCGCGTGGTTGTCCCAGGCGCCGAGCGACAGGATGCCGTACTCCTGGTGCTGCTCGGGGAAGTGCACGTTCTCCAGGAAGAACGCGAAGAACGCGCCCAGCACGACCGTGCGCTCGCGCCCGGGGGGCGCGCCCATGAACCAGCCGCGGATCACGCCCGCGATCATGAAGAACGTTCCGACGTAGAGCATGATGTGCGACGGGCTCCACGAGGTGATGTCGAGCCCGTTGACGCGGTGGTTGATCAGGTCGAGCGGGACCGCGACCAGGAAGATCCCGGTGCCCCACTGGATGAGCCGCAGCGCCGCCTTGTCCACGCCGTAGCCGGTGTAGCCGTGGATCACGGTCAGGACGACGACGAGGGCGGTGCCGGCGGAGTTGAGCAGGTGGGGCGGGGCGAGGTCGTCGCGCAGCCACTTGAAGTGCCACGACACGTCCCACGCCGAGCCGAGCAGCTTGAGCGTGAGCGCCACCAGCCATCCGAAGTAGAGCACCCGGAACAGGTCTTGCGGCGTCTCACGCCCCGCCTGGCCTCTGGTCCAGTACGGCAAGGCCCACGCTGCGGCCTTCTTGAACGATGCTGGTGACTTCACGGCGCAAATCTTACGGTCATCCGGCGCATCAGTCAGATGCCTCATTTGCCGGGCATCGAAGCCCGCAGCGAGTACATGAGCGGCACCCGGGGCGAGCCCGCCGGGACGCGGTAGGCCGGGCCGTCGTGCGCGAGGGTGGCGAAGCGCCTGAACAGCGTGTGGTCGTGCTCGTGCAGGAACTCCAGCCGCAGCCCCGCCGCCGTCACCGCGCTGACGACCTCGCCGATGCCGTGCTGGAACTGCACGGAGGTCGGGTGGTCGAGCACGCCCTCGCCGGTGTAGCTGTGGGGGTCCTCCCAGACGTGGGGGCCGGGGTCGAAGTAGTCGTGGGTGACGACGGTGCCGGTTTCGTCGTCCAGGATGTCAGCGAACGGATGAAATTCCGCGATATAGAGGAATCCGCCGGGCTTGAGCAGCGCGGCGGCGGTGGCCGCCCATCGGGTCAGGTCGGGCAGCCACACCAGCGCGCCGATCCCGGTGTAGACGATGTCGTACGTCTCGCCGCCCAGGGCCCGCGCCGCGTCGTACACGTCGGCGGCGACGAACCTGGCCGGGATGCCGCACTCGGCCGCTATCGCCCCGGCCTGGACGATCGCCGCGTCGGACAGGTCGAGCCCGGTCACCTCCGCGCCGCGCCGCGCCCAGGCGAGCGTGTCGAGGCCGAAGTGGCACTGCAGGTGGACCAGCCGGCGGCCGGTCACGTCGCCGACCTCCTCCAGCTCGAACGGCCGCAGCGGGTCGCCGCCCGCCTTGAACCCCTCGACGTCGTAGAAGTCGCTGGCGACGTGGACGGGCACCCGGGCGTTCCAGTTGGCCTTGTTGATCTCCAGATAGTCCATGCGGGCGAGCTTAGGAGACCCTCCGGGTCAGGATCACCGGCATTTTCTTGAGGCCGTTCTGGAAGTTGGACGTGAGCCGTACCGGGGGCCCGGCGAGCTCGACGTCCCAGGCGAGCAGCTCGGCGAAGACCGCGCGGAGCTGGACGCGGGCCAGGTGGGCCCCGAGGCAGAAGTGCGGGCCGAAGCCGAAGCTGACGTGGTCGTTGGGGGTACGGCCGACGTCGAACCGGTCGGGGTCGTCGAAGACGTCGGGGTCGCGGTTGGCCGAGGCGTGGTAGACGACCACCTTCTCGCCCGCCTGGATGCGCCGGCCGCCGAGCGTGAGGTCGCGGGTCGCCGTACGGCGGAAGTCCATGACCGGCGGCCAGTGGCGCAGCATCTCCTCCACGGCCGGATCCAGCAGCGACGGGTCGGCACGCAGCCTGGCCAGCTCGGCGGGGTGCCGCAGCAGGGTGAGCAGGCCGCCGGGGATGCCGTTGCGCAGGGTCTCGTTCCCGGCGACGGCGAACAGGAAGAACATGTTCTCGAACTCCGCCTCGGTCAGGCCGCCCTCCCGCATGGCGGACATGACCGAGTCGCGGGGCGTGTCGGCCAGGGCGTGCGCATAGGCGAACATGTCGGTCAGCGCGGCCTTCGACCGGGGGTTCATGCCCGGCTTGAGCTCGGGGCGGGCGGCCACCGCCAGGCGGCCCACCGGGGTCAGGGACTCGACCTCCGCCGTGGACAGGCCCGCGTAGTCGTCGTCCTGGTAGCCGATCACGCGGGAGGCCCAGTCGTACAGCAGGCGTCTGTCCTGGCCGGGCACGCCCATCACGTGGGCCAGCGTCCAGACGGGCAGGTCGGCGGCCACCTCCACGAAGTCGCACGCGCCCTCGGCGAGCAGCGCGGCGACCCGCTCCTTGATCGTCCGCTCCAGGGCGCGGACGGCGCGCGGCGTGAACGCCGCCGCCACGATCCGGCGCAGCCTGGAGTGCGCCGGAGGGTCCATGTTGAGCATCATGGACTGTACGAACGCCAGGTCGGACGGCGTGTCCGGGTCGCGGATCTGGGTCGCGCCGAGGTGGGAGGAGAAGTCCTCCGGACTGCGCAGCACCCGCTTGACGTCGGCATGCCGGAACACACCCCAGTAGCCCGGCCCCTCGCGCCACGGGCCGACAGCGGGCTCGGGAATCCAGCAGACAGGCGACTCCACACGAAGCCGCGCATACAGGTCATACGGGACAGCCGCGGCGTACGTGGCCGGCAGGAACACCTCGGCAGGATCGCGGGTGGACAGCGAGCCCCGCTCGTCAGGGTCGTGAGGGGACGGCGAGGCCACCTCTCCACGGTCGTGAGGGGACGGCGGGGCCACCTCCGCAGCGTCTGGGGTGGACGGCGAGAACTCCTCGGCCGGGTTATCCACAGGACGTTCGCCTCGCTCCTCCGTCATGCCCTCCAGCGTGCATGATGAGCGCGTGACTCCAGAAGACGCGCAGGCGATTCTCCGGCAATACTTCGCTCCCTGGATCCAGGAGCTCGGGCTGCGGGTGGAGGAGGTGGGCGAGCGCCACGCCCTCGTCCGGCTCCCCTGGTCCGACACCCTGGCCCGGGAGGGCGGCGGGCTGTGCGGGCAGGCGATGATGGCCGCCGCCGACACCGCCACGGTCATCGCGATCTCCTCGGCCAGGGGCGGGTTCGTGCCGATGACGACCGTGCAGCAGTCGACGACGTTCCAGCGGCCGGTGACCGGCCACGACGTGCTGCTCGACGTACGGGTCACCAAGCTCGGCCGCTCCCTCGCGTTCACGGAGATCACGATGACCGCCGAGGGCGCGATCGATCCCGTCGCCCACGCCTCGACCGTCTACGCGATCCTGGCCTGACCCCCATGACCGTCCCAACGCCCCGGGCCAAGGTCCCGTAACCGTCACAGCACCCCCGGGCCGAGGTCCCGTGGCCGTCTTAGTGGTCCTGGGCTGGGGTCCTGTGGCCGTCTCAGCGATCTCTCAGGTGGGGAAAGTAGGCTTCCCGGCATGAAACGTGTGGCCGCGCTGGTCGCGGTGCTCGCCGTCCTCGGGGTGACGACGTGGCTGGTGTGGCCGTCCGTGCCGGAGGCGCGCGGTCAGGATCAGCGCATCGCGGTCGTCGACGGGCCGGCCGACGACCAGCGGGTCGAGCTCGACGCGACGTTCTTCCCGCCCGCGGGCGGCGGAAGGGCGCCCGTCGTGCTGGTCGCCCACGGGTTCGGCGGCACGAAGCAGAGCGTCCGGCAGCAGGCGTCCCGCCTGGCGCAGGACGGTTACGCCGTGCTGACCTGGTCGGCGCGCGGCTTCGGCAGCTCCACCGGCGAGATCGCGCTCAACTCGCCCGACTACGAGGTCAAAGACGTCAAGCAGCTCGTCGACTGGCTGGCCAAGCGCCCCGAGGTGCAGCTCGACGCCGCGGGCGACCCGCGCGTGGGCATCGTGGGCGGCTCCTACGGCGGCGCCATCGCCCTGATGACGGCCGCCTTCGACCAGCGCATCGACGCCATCGTCCCCCAGATCACCTGGGCCGACCTGGCCGACGCCCTCTTCCCCAACGCCGCCACCCAGCCGACCAGCCAGACCACCACCGCCCAGGCCACCAGCGGGCAGCCCACCACGGGACAGAACACCAGCACCACCGCTCAAGGCACCGGCACCACCGCTCAGGGGTCCACCGCTCAAGGCACCGGGGCGCAGGGGGTTGAGGGGCAAGGGGGCGGGGTGCCCGTCGCCATTGGGCAGGGCGTCGACAATGGCGTCTTCAAGCGCATGTGGGCGGGCATCTTCTTCGGCCAGGGCGTCTCCCTCGACACCTTCGCCACCCAGTCCCGCCGCCAGGCCGCCGAGCCGCCCACCGCCGAGCAGGCGAGGTGCGGCCGCTTCCTGCCCGCGATCTGCGACATCTACCAGCAGGTCGCGAAGGACGGCAGGCCGACGCCCGAGGCGATCGCGCTGCTGCGCAAGTCCAGCCCGATCACCGTGGCCGGCCAGATCAAGGCGCCCACCCTGCTCATCCAGGGCCAGCGCGACTCGCTGTTCCCGCTCGCCCACGCCGACGCCAACGCCAGGGCCAGCGCCGCCGGCGGCACCCCGGTCGGTCTCGCCTGGTTCGACGGCGGGCACGACGGCGGCAACGGCGAGGCCGACTGGCTCTACGACCAGTCCTCCGCGTGGTTCGCCCGCTACCTGAAGGGCGAGTCCGCCCCGCAGGCCAGCGCGTTCACCGTCACCCGCGACGGCGGCCGCGACCCCGGCACCCGCCAGCGCATCAGGCTCCACCCCGAGGCCGCCTCCTACCCCGGCCTCGCGGGCACCGCCACCACCCCGGTCGAGCTGTCCGGCCCCGAGCAGAACATCGTCAACCCGCCGGGCGGCGCCCCCGCCTCGATCTCGACCGTCCCGGGCGTCGGCGGCCTGCTCGGCGGCGGCCAGGGCGGCGCGGGCGTGTCCATCGACATGCCCGGCCAGAGCGCCGCGTTCGAGTCACGGCCGCTCACCGCCCCGCTCCAGCTCACCGGCAGCTCCACCGTCAAGGTCAAGGTGTCGGGCAAGGGCCAGGCCACCCTCTTCGCCAAGCTCTACGACGTGGCCGAGGCCACCCAGCTGCCCATCCTGCCCGCGGGGCTGGCGGCGCCGTTCCGGGTGACGATCCCCGAGGGCTCCGGCAGCGCCGAGGCCACGGTCACCCTGCCCGCGGTCGACTACCGGTTCGCGGTGGGCCATCGGCTCCGGCTCGTGGTGACGACGACGGACATGGGCTTCGCGACCCCGGCCGAACCGGCCGCGTACCGCGTCTCCCTGGCCTCCCCCACCCTGAGCGTGCCCACGGTCAGCACCCTGGCCGCGCCGCCGACCGGGGTGGCGTGGTGGGTGTGGGCGATGCCCCTGGCCGCCGTCCTCGTCGGCGCCCTCATCCTGGCCGCCGGCCGCGGTTCCTCCCGGTCCGGCCTTCTCCGCCGTACGCCTGCTCCCGCGCCTTCGGGTGCCACGGCGGAAACGCGGGCGCCGGACGCCGCCGATCCGGCTGCGGCGGTCCCCGCGGGGGGACACGACGTGCCGTTGGAGATCGTCGGGCTGACCAAGGCGTACCGGAACGGGGAGCTGGCCGTCGACGGGCTGTCGTTCCGGGTCGAGCAGGGGCAGGTGCTCGGCCTGCTCGGCCCCAACGGCGCCGGGAAGACGACCACGATGCGGATGATGATGGGCCTCATCCGCCCCGACGACGGCGAGATCCGCATCTTCGGCGATCCCGTCACCCCGGGCGCGCCCGTGCTGTCCAGGCTCGGGTCGTTCGTGGAGGGCCCCGGGTTCCTGCCGCACCTGTCCGGGCGCGACAACATCGAGCTCTACTGGGCCGCCACCGGCCGTCCTGCCGCCGACGCCCACTTCGAGGAGGCGCTGGAGATCGCCGGCCTCGGCAAGGCGCTGGAACGCGCGGTCCGCACCTACTCCCAGGGCATGCGCCAGCGCCTCGCGATCGCGCAGGCCATGCTCGGCCTGCCCGACCTGCTCGTGCTCGACGAGCCCACCAACGGGCTCGACCCGCCCCAGATCAGGGAGATGCGCGAGGTGCTCAAGCGCTACGCGCGCGACGGCCGTACCGTGATCGTCTCCAGCCACATGCTGGCCGAGGTGGAGCAGACCTGCAGCCACGTGGTGGTCATGCACCGCGGGCGGCTGGTCTCCAGCGGGCCGGTGTCGCGGCTGCTGAGCTCGGCGACGGGCAACGGGCACGGCGGGCCGCGCCTGGAAGACGTGTTCCTCGACCTCATCGGAGACAGATCATGACCGCCGCGCCCGGCTACGCGCCCCGCCGCACGCTGCCGCTGCGCGTGGAGATCGTCAGGCAGTTCAAGCGGCGGCGCACGATCGCCATGTTCGGGCTGCTGCTGGCGTTGCCGTGGGTGCTGGTGATCGCGTTCCAGTTCGGGCCGGAGCCGGCCGACGAGGGGCAGGCGTCGCTGCGGATCACCGACCTCGCGACCGCGAGCGGCCTCAACTTCGCGGCGTTCGCGCTGTCGGTGTCGGCGAGTTTCCTGCTGGTGGTGGCGGTCGCGCTGTTCTGCGGCGACACGGTGGCCAGCGAGGCCAACTGGTCGTCGCTGCGCTACCTGCTGGCCGCGCCGATCCCCCGCGACCGCCTGCTGCGGCAGAAGCTGATCGTCGCGCTCGGCTACTCGGCGGCGGCGGTCATCTGCCTGCCGCTGATGGCGCTGCTGGCGGGCACGCTGGCGTTCGGCTGGCACGACATCCAGGTGCCCGGCACCGGGGAGACGATCCCGGCGCTCGACGTACTGCCCCGGTTCGGGATCGTGATCGGCTACGCGCTGGTCAGCCAGCTCGTGGTGGCGGCCCTCGCGTTCTTCGTCTCCACGCTCACCGACTCGCCGCTCGGCGCGGTGGGGGGCGCGGTCGGGCTGTGGATCGTGAGCACCATCCTGCAGGCGGTGGAGGCTCTGGGGGCGTTGCGCGAGTTCCTGCCGACGTTCTGGAACAACGCCTGGCTCGACGCCCTGGCCCCCGAGCTCGACTGGAGCGGCATGATCAAGGGCGCGTCGGTGTCGATCACGTACGCCGCGATCCTGCTGGCCGTGGCCTTCCGCCGCTTCCGCCGCAAGGACGTGGTCAGCTGACCCCGCGGCCGCGGATCGGGCCCCACGACCGACCCCGCCGACCGGCCTCAGCCGTGGTCGGACGCCACGGCTGAGGCCGGTCGGTGGGTCAGCCCTTGGCGGCCTCTTCCAGGCCCCTGATGTCGATCTTCTGCATGCCCAGCATGGCCTGCACGACGCGCTGGGCGGCGGCCGGGTCGGGGACGCTCATCAGCTCCTGGAGCGCCCGTGGGACGATCTGCCAGGACAGGCCGTAGCGGTCCTTCAGCCAGCCGCACTGGGACTCCTCGCCGCCCTCGGTGAGCTTGGTCCACAGGTCGTCGACCTCCTCCTGCGTGGTGCAGTCGACGTACAGGGAGATCGCCTCGGTGAAGGTGTAGCGGGGGCCGCCGTTCAGGGCGAGGAAACGCTGACCGGCCAGCTCGAACGTGACCATCATCGCCTGCCCGGCGGGCCCGGGGCCGCCCTCGCCGTAACGCTGGACGTCGAGGACGCGGGAGCCCTCGAAGAGCGAGGTGTAGAACTCGGCGGCCTCCTCGGCCTGGTTGTCGAACCACAGGTAGGTCGTGATCTTCTGCATGTCGCCGATCGTCCTTCCATACGTCCGGGGGCGGGACGTCCCGCCCCGCCTTCTCGCCGACGCGTCGAACGGGCTCGGGCCGGATCGACACGCGTACCGGAAGAATTTTTCAGAAGGGTCCGAGCCGGGCGGCGACGTCCAGCCAGGCGGTCACCTCGGAGGCCGTGAAGTGGCGAATCGCCCAGTCCACCTGACGCAGGCTCATGTGCGCCCAGCACACCGCCGCCACCCCATCGGACCACGTCGCCACCTCGCCGGGCAGTGCTGCCAGGAGGTCCGGCGCGCGGCGGGCCAGGGTGAAGCGGAGGGTGTACAGGTCGAAGTCGGCGTTGCCGCGGCAGGCGCCGTCCCAGTCGATCACGCCGGTGACCGTGCCCGACTCGTCCACCAGGACGTTCTCGGGGTGGAAGTCGGTGTGGACGAGGTCGTCGCCCTCCAGCGTGTCGGCGTACGCCCGGCCGATCTCCTCCACCTGGTCGAGCAGGCGGCGGGTGCGACCGTCGTAGGCGCGCAGCGAGGAGTGCAGGCAGAAGCCGGGACCGTCCTCGCGCAGGAACAGCCGCAGCGGCGGCACGCCGGGGCGTCCGGCGAGGAGGCCGCGCTGGCGGCGGTTGACCTCGACCATGGAACGCACGACCGCCTCGGTGGGCCGCCGCGGGGTGCTGCCGGGCAGGAGCTCCTGGACGACGACCGGCGCGTGCACCAGCTCGTACGCCGGCGCCGGCACCCCGCCGGACCGCGCGACCGCCAGCAACTCGCTCACGTCGGGCCCGAGGGTGAGGACGGAGCGGTGCCCGTCCGGCCAGCGCACGTAGGCGGCCCCCACCTGGCCCCCGGGGCACGGACCGTCGTAGACGAGAGGAACGGGCAGGCCGGCGAGGTGGGCGCGGGCGTCGAGCCTGGGGACAGGAGGCGGAATCATCTCAACGGCCTCCTGAGCCCCGCTCGGGTCGGCTGCCGGAGGGTGTCAGGCCCAGTGAGGGGGCTTGTTGTCGAGGTAGAAGGAGTCGGGGTCCGGGTCGCGCCAGTCGCCCCAGCCGAGGTCGGTATCGTCCGAAGTCTGCTCCGGGAGAAATTCGTCCACGGAAAACATGCTACCTAGACATACAAACCAGTACCTGTGAGATCGGCGCGTCCACGGACAGCCTGCTCGCGCGGCGGTACGATGCGATGGCAGGTGTCGCCGATCCCCCGTGAGGCTGCGCATG
>JABFVJ010000204.1 GCA_013362835.1 Nonomuraea sp.
GCGATCAGCCCGCCGAGCACCACGCCGATCCCCAGCGCGGTACGCAGCGAGGTGGCGTCCGACAGGAACCCGATCACCACGGGGCCGAGCAGCAGGCCCGCGTACCCCATGGCGCCGGCCTGCGCGATCGCCGGTCCCGGCGTGTCGGTCGCGGTGCCCGCCAGCGACAGCGTCAGCGGCGAGATCGTCGCCACGCCGAGCCCGACGAAGAACATCGCGAACACCGCCACCAGCGCGGCGGGAGCCATCAGCACCACCGCGAAGAACCCCGCCGTGGCCAGCCCGGACACGGTCAGCATGCCGCGCACCCCGAACCGGCTCCGCAGCCGGTCGCCGGTGAGCCGGGCGATGAGCATGCCGAGCTCGAAGACCGGGTAGCCGAGCGCGGCCAGGGCCTCGGGGGCGCCGAGCTCGTCACGCATGTACAGGCCGTTCCAGTCGGCGACCGTGCCCTCGACCATGAAGGCGAAGAACATGATCGCGCCGAGCAGGTAGACGATCGGCGGCATCCGGCGCCGCCCCGCGCTCCGCCCGAGCGCCGACGGGGCCTCCGGCAGGTACGTCCGGCCGAGCAGCATCATGACCGGCAGCGAGACCAGGGCGACCAGTGCCACGTTCACGGTGAACGGCAGCCCGGCGGCGATGGCCGCGCTGCCCAGCCCGCCCGCCGAGATGGCGCCCACGCACCAGCCGGCGTGCATGCCGTTCATCAGCGGCCGCCCGTACGCCTGCTCGACGGCCGAGCCCTGGGCGTTCATGGCGACGTCCACGGTGCCGAAGGCCATGCCGAACAGCACCATGGCCACGAGCAGCAGGGGGAGGTCGGGGGCGAGGGCCACGCCGAGCAGGCTCAGCGCCGTCAGTGGACCGCCTGCCCGCAACACCGCCCTGCTGCCCACGCGCGCCATGACGCGGCGCATGGACTGCATCGTCACCAGGGCGCCCAGGCCCCACACCAGCAGGACCGTCCCGACCGTGGCCTCGGACAGGCCGAGTTTGTCGGTCAGGGCGGGGATGCGCACGGTCATCGTGCCCACCATCAGGCCGGCAAGGACAAAGGTGAGGACCGCCCCGTAGCGGGCGTTCCTCAGGTCGCGGGTCATAAGGCCACACCTCTCAAGCTCGTAGTCAATGGGCGATGCGTCAGGACATGCCACGGCGCATGTCACACGCCGTGCCGGAGGCGGCACGGCGCACAGAAAGGCCGCGGCCCAGGAACGGGTCGCGGAAGTGGATGGTGAAGGAGGGGGGAAGGGGGGCGCGGGACCTCAGAAGGGGTCTCAGGCCAGGAGCGTTCTCAGTCGTCGCTCCAGGGCCTGGAGGTCCTCTTCGGTGTTGAGCTCCGGGTCGTGGCTCGCCACGTCCCAGAGCCCCTCACACGCCAGGCGTACGATCTGGGAGGCCAGCGGGTCGGGCTCGTCGGCCAGCTCCGCGCGGTGCCAGCGGGACATCGCCTCGCGCAGCGGGGCGAGCAGGAAGAGGTTTCCCGACGCGCCCGTGACGACCGCCCATCGCCGCAGCCTGCCCGAGCGCACGGCGGCGAGCGTCGCGCCGAGATAGCGCTCGGTGTAGGTGTGGCCGGGCTGGGCCGCCATGAGGTCGTCGAAGTCTTCGATCAGCCGTTCGACCATGCCCTTGATGAGGGCCTCTTTGGTGCCGAAGTGGTAAAGAAGGCCGCCCTTGCTCACGCCGGCCCGGTCGGCCACCGCGGACAGTGTGAGCGCCGCCGAGCCCTGGTCGCACAGCAGGTCTTCCGCCGCGTCCAACAGCTCGTCCCTTCTCATGCGTCTACTGTACCGTCCGGACGGTACAGTAGCAAACGAGATACCCTGACTGGGTGACCAGACCGTCGGCCTATCTTGATCATGCGGCGACCACGCCCATGCTGCCCGAAGCGATCGAGGCCATGACGGAGCAACTCAAACGCGTCGGCAATGCTTCCTCGCTGCACGCGACGGGCCGTCAGGTGCGCCGGGTGGTCGAGGAGTCGCGCGAGACCATCGCCGACGCCCTCGGCGCGCGCCCGAGCGAGGTCGTGTTCACCTCGGGCGGCACCGAGGCCGACAACCTCGCCATCAAGGGCCTCTACTGGGCCCGCAGGCCGAGGCGGCGCCTGCTGATCAGCTCCGTCGAGCACCACGCCGCGCTCGACCCGGCCGCGTGGCTGGTGGAGAGCCAGGGCGCCGAGGTCGAGCTGCTCGACGTCGACGAGCACGGCCGCGTGCACCCCGACACGCTGCGCGCCGCCGTCGAGCGCGACCCCGACAGCGTCGCCATGATCAGCGTCATGTGGGCCAACAACGAGGTCGGCACGGTTCAGCCCGTCCACGTCCTCGCGGCCGTCGCCCACGACCACGGCATCCCGTTCCACACCGACGCGGTGCAGGCGATCGGGCAACTGCCCGTGTCGTTCGCCGACTCCGGCGCCGACGCGCTCACGCTGACCGGCCACAAGGTCGGCGGGCCGATGGGTGTCGGGGCGTTGCTGCTGGCCAGGGGGCTGACGCCGGTGTCGGTGCAGCACGGCGGCGGTCAGGAGCGCGACGTACGCTCCGGCACGCTCGACGCGCCCGCCATCGCCGGTCTGGCCGCCGCCGTACGCACGGCGGTCAAGGAGCAGGAGGCCCTGGGCCGCCGGCTGACCTCGCTGCGCGACGAGCTCATCCAGCGCGTCCGCCAGGCCGTGCCCGACGTCGTGCTCAACGGCGACCCGGTGGGCCGGCTGCCCGGCAACGCCCACTTCTCCTTCCCCGGCTGCGAGGGCGACGCGCTGCTCATGCTGCTCGACGCCAAGGGCGTGGAGTGCTCGACCGGCTCGGCCTGCTCGGCGGGCGTGGCGCAGCCCTCGCACGTGCTGCTCGCCATGGGGGCCGACGCCGCGGCGGCGCGCGGCTCGCTCAGGTTCACGCTGGGCCACACCTCGACCAGAGACGACGTCGACCGCCTGATCGAGGTGCTGCCCGCGGCCGTCGAACGCGCCCGCAGGGCCGGGCTCAGCTGAGGAAGGGCGCCACGGAGGTCCAGCCGGGGTCGCTGTCCACGTCGACCCGCGGCTCGCCCTCCTCCCAGCTCACGATCAGCTCCTTGGCGTGGATCGCGGCCTCGGAGTCCGGGTCGGCGTAGACGTGGATGACGCGGTGGCCGGCGGCGCTCAGGTGGGCCGCGAGCACGGCGTCGTCGCGCAGCTTGAGCAGGCGGGCCGCGAGGCGTTCCTCGAAGTCGCGCAGCGCGGTCAGCGACTCGCCGGCGGGCAGGCCGTTCTCGTCGCGGTGGGCGTACGGGAGCGTGATCTCGATGTGCTGGTCGAACAGCGGATGGTCGACCGGCCGCAGCGGGAAACGCGCGGTCGCGACCAGCGGCGCGCCCTCGCCCGTCTGGCCTTCGAGCAACATCCACTCCTCGCCCTGGAAGCCCGAGGCCAGGTCGGCGACCACGGCGGCCAGGTGGGCGGCGGCCACGGAGTCGATCGGCTGGAACGTCGCGGGTGTGATCTCGCCCACCCACCGGGCCACGTCGTCCTCGCCGAGCAGCCAGTCGAGGGCGAGCAGCGTCGCCTCCAGCCGGGTCTCCTCGTCGAGCTCGCCGAAGATCGGGTGGTAGGCGGCCACGTCGACCCGAGGCTGATTACGCGGTACGCGCAATCCCAGCATCAGCTTGTCGATCGCGAACTCGAACCCGCCCACGTCGAGCGTCAGCTCCAGCGCCTGCGGGTTGGCCCGCCGCGACGGGTGGAACTCCCACAGCAGGTCACCCGGCGGCGCGGCCCTGGCCCAGCGGTGGGCGAGCGAGCGCAGCTCGGCGTCGCCGGCCGCGGTCACCACCAGGGCGTGCGCCGCGTTCCTGCCGGGCGCCACCTCCCAGACCAGGCCGGGATGGAGCGCGCTCACCGCGGGGGAGACGCACTCCTCGATGCCCTCGGCCTCGCCCGCCGCCACCAGCGAGTCGAGCCGCGGCCTGGTCTCCTGCCACCACGCCCAGAACTCGGCGATGCCGTCGCCGGGCCGGTCGGCCTCTTCCTCTTCGTCCTTGCGCCCGAACAGTCGCATGGGCTGAATACTCCCAGACGCGGCCGATGGTCGCGCACTCCCCGCCGGACAGTACGCTGGAAAGGTCATGGGACTGCGTGTGCTTGCCGCCATGTCGGGCGGCGTCGACTCCGCCGTGGCCGCCGCTCGGATCGCCGAGGCCGGTCACGACGTCACTGGTGTGCATCTGGCCCTGTCGGCCAACCCCCAATCCCACCGCACGGGCGCGCGCGGCTGCTGCACGATCGAGGACTCCCGCGACGCGCGCCGGGCCGCCGACGTGATCGGCATCCCGTTCTACATCTGGGACATGGCCGAGCGGTTCCAGCGCGACGTCGTCGAAGACTTCGTGGCCGAATACGCGGCCGGCCGCACGCCCAATCCGTGCCTGCGGTGCAACGAGAAGATCAAGTTCGAGGCGGTGCTCGACCGGGCGCTCGCGCTCGGCTTCGACGCGGTCGCGACCGGCCACCACGCCAAGCTGTCCGGCGGCGTGCTGTCCAGGAGCGTCGACGAGGGCAAGGACCAGTCGTACGTGCTGGGCGTGCTCACCCGTGACCAGCTCAGCCACGCGATCTTCCCGCTCGGCGACTCCACCAAGACCGAGGTGCGCGAGGAGGCCGCCCGGCGCGGCCTGACCGTGGCCGACAAGCCCGACAGCCACGACATCTGCTTCATCGCCGACGGCGACACGCGCGGCTTCCTGGCCGAGCGGCTCGGCTCGGAGCGGGGCCCGATCGTCGACCAGGAGGGCGCGGTCGTGGGCACCCACCAGGGCGCCCACGGCTTCACGGTGGGCCAGCGCAAGGGCCTGCGCATCGACCGCCCCGCGGCCGACGGCAGGCCGCGCTACGTGCTGTCGATCGAGCCGGTCTCCAACACGGTCACGGTCGGCCCGCGTTCGGCGCTGGAGGTCACCTCCATCACCTGCGCCCGCCCGGTCTGGAACGGCCCGTCCCGCTTCGACGACCTGACCGTGCAGCTCAGGGCCCACGGCGAGGTCTACTCCTGCCGCTTCGACGAGATCGACGGCGGCCTGCGCGTCGACCTCGACCGCCCGGCCACCGGCGTCGCGGCGGGCCAGGCGGCCGTGCTCTACTCCGGCGACACGGTCATCGGCTCGGCCACCATCGTCTCGGCGGCCTAGCCGAGCGTGACCGACTCGCCGACCTCGATCCGGCGCATGTCGGCGCCCTGCTTGTCCGACTCCAGCTTCAGATAGTTGTCCACCAGCGAGAGCCCGATGTCGTTGAGCAGGCCGTCGTGGGTGGAGAACGCGCGCGCCGGGCGTACGGTCCGCAGGTAGGCGACCATCTCGGAGAGCTTCATCCAAGGGGCGTTGGTCGGCACCAGCAGGGTGGGCACGTCGACGCCCGGCACGGTGAGCGCGTCGCCCGGGTAGAACACCTCGTCGTCGACCATGAACCCGACGTTCTGCACGACGGGGACATCGGGGTGGTTCTTGCTGTGCCACTCGCCGAACACCCTGACCCCGAAACCGGCCGCCTCGAACGTGTCGCCGTCGCGGACCGCGTGCACCTCGGCCGGCACGTCGCTCAGCTCGGCCGCCACGCCCTCGCAGGTGTAGACCTCGACGCCGGGAGCGGCGGCCTTCAACCTGTCGACGTCGAGGTGGTCGAAGTGCCCGTGGGTGATGAGCACCGCGTCGACCCCGTCGAGCGCCGGCTCCTGCGAGAAGGTGCCGGGATCGATGACCAGGACCTTGCCGTTCTTCTCAAGGCGTACGCAGGCGTGCGTGTATTTGGTGAGCTCCATCCGCCAGAGCCTACGCTGGTGCCCATGTCTACGTGGGAAGCCACCGGGGTCGGCTCGCATCCGGGTGAGGATCATCTTGAGGCGATCCGTGTCGTGTTCGGCGAGGTGCCCGGCCTGCCGTACCTTCCAGAGCTGCCGGCCCGAGGGGTCGGCGCCGACATGATCGGGAGGACGGCCGGGCTGCTGGTCGACCTGCCGGTCGAGGTGCAGCCGTCCGGGTGGCGGCTCGCCGACCGGCCGGGGCGCGACCACCAGCGGGCCGTCGACCACCTCCGGCGGGATCTCGACGGGCTTGAGGAGGTCGGCCACGACTACTCCGGGCCGCTCAAGCTGCAGGTGTGCGGGCCGTGGACGCTGGCCGGCGCCCTTGAGCTGAGGTTCGGCGACAAGATGCTCTCCGACCCGGGGGCGGTGCGCGACCTGATCGCGTCGCTGGCCCAGGGGGTCGCCGACCACTGCGCCGAGGTGCGGCGGCGGGTGCCCGGGGTCACCGAGATCGTGCTGCAGCTCGACGAGCCCGGTCTGCCGGGGGCGCTGGCCGGGACCGTCCCGACCGCCTCGGGGTTCGGGCGGCTCGCCGCCGTCGAGGAGTGGCGGGTGGAGGAGTCGCTGAAGCTGTTCGCCGACCCCGTGGTCCACTGCTGCGCGCCCGGGGTGCCGTACGCGCTGCTCCGGCGGGCCGGGGTGCGCGGCGTTTCGGTGGACGCGTCGCTGGTGCGGCGCAGGGACGACGACACGCTCGGCGAGCTCTTCGAGGCCGGGATGCGGCTGCTGCTCGGCGTCGTGCCCGGCCGTGACGTCGCGCTGCCGGGCCCCGCGGTGGTCGCCAAGCCCGCCGTCGAGCTGTGGCGGCGGCTCGGGTTCGAGCCCGACCGGCTGGCCGAGCAGGTCACGCTGACCCCCGCGTGCGGGCTCGCCGGCGCCTCACCCCGGTACGCGCGGGCCGCCCTCGCGGCGTGCGGGAAGGCCGCCCAGGTGCTCAGGGACGACCCCGCAAGCGGGATGCAAGGAGGCTGAGTACCCTCCGCTCCATGATTGTTCGCGCTCTGGCCGCCGGTGCCACCCTGCTGATCGCGTCCGTCTCGATCGCCGTCCCCGCCGCCGCGTCGGCCAATCCCGAGACGTGGAGCTGGGGGTCGATCTACTCCGCCGACCGGGCGGGCAAGGCCAAGGGCAAGGTCCTGCTCGACCGGCCGGGGTTCGTGGTCAGCGGCAAGCTGTACGACTTCCCGGGGCGTACCGGGTGCTCGTGGTTGCAGTTCCGGTGGGTCAAGGACGGCGGCGGGAAGGGGCACAAGACGTACCGGAACTGTTCCGGGACCAAACCGCTCGCCTTCTCCCTCAAGACCGGCTACATGCTCTCCATCGAGGGCAAGGTCTGCCGGGGCACGGCAAGGAAGATCACGGGTAAGTGCTCGGTGTGGGAAGGCGTGTGGTCGCAGGGCGGCTGACGGCGGCACGTCGTTCTGTCGGGCCCCGGCGGTAGCGTTTGCTCAGGGTGCTGGACGGAGGGAGACCCATGAGCGAGCCGGAGACCGAGGTCGGCGGCGTGCCCGTGGCCGCGCTGAAGCGGCATGCGGAGCTGAGCGAGCTGGTCGAGGAGGCGCGCTGGAACTACTACGTGCGCGACCAGCCGACGGTCAGCGACGCCCAGTTCGACGAGTGGTTCCGTGAGCTGCTCGCGCTGGAGGAGGCCCACCCGACCCTGCAGACGCCCGACTCGCCGACCCAGAAGGTGGGCGCGCCGGTCTCGGGCGACTTCGCCAAGGTCCCCCACCTCAACCGCATGGAGAGCCTCGACAACGCCTTCGACTCGGCCGGCATGGCCGCCTGGATGACGCGCGTCGAGCGGCTGGCCGGGCGCGATCCCGGGGCCTACCTGTGCGAGCTGAAGATCGACGGGCTGGCCGTCGCGCTCGTCTACCGCGACGGCAGGCTGGAGCGCGGGGCGACCCGCGGCGACGGGCGCGTCGGCGACGACGTCACGGCCAACGTGCGCACGATCGAGGGCGTGCCCCACCGGCTCAGGGGCGAGGGCGTCCCGAGCCTGGTCGAGGTGCGCGGCGAGGTCTACCTCCCGGTCGAGGGCTTCAAGCAGATCAACGAGCAGCTCGCCGAGCAGGGCAAGCAGCCCTTCGCCAACCCGCGCAACGCGGCGGCCGGCACGCTGCGCCAGAAGGACGCGCGCATCACCGCGCAGCGGCCGTTGCGCATGCTGGTCCACGGCATCGGCCTGTGGGAGGGCTCGCCCGTGCCGGGCGCGCAGTCGGAGGTCTACGCGCGGCTGCGGGAGTTCGGGCTGCCGGTCAGCGACCTGTTCAAGGTGGTCCCCGACCTCGCCGCGGTCGACGAGTTCATCGAGCACTACCGCGCGCACCGGCACGACCCGCCGTACGAGATCGACGGGGTCGTGGTGAAGGTCGACGACTTCCGTACGCAGCGGGAGCTGGGGTCGACCTCGCGGGTGCCGCGATGGGCGATCGCCTTCAAATACCCGCCTGAGGAGGTCAACACCAAGCTGCTCGACATCCAGGTGGGCGTCGGGCGCACCGGGCGGGTGACGCCGTTCGCGGTGATGGAGCCGATCGTGGTCGCCGGCTCGACCGTCGAGCGGGCCACCCTGCACAACGCCGCGACCGTGGTCAAGAAGGGCGTGCTCATCGGCGACACCGTGGTGCTGCGCAAGGCGGGCGACGTCATCCCCGAGATCATGGGGGCGGTGACGGCCCTGCGCGACGGGTCCGAGCGGGAGTTCGTCATGCCCACCCACTGCCCGGAGTGCGGCACCGAGCTGGCGTACGAGAAGGAGGGCGACGCCGACCTGCGCTGCCCCAACGCGCGGGGCTGCCCCGCGCAGATCCGCGAGCGCCTCTACTTCGCCGCCGGGCGGCGCGCCCTCGACATCGACGGGCTCGGCTACGTCGCGGCCACCGCGCTCACCCAGCCGGTCCCCGAGCAGGAGCCGGCCGTACGCACCGAGGCCGGCCTGTTCGACCTGACGATCGAGCAGCTCATGCCCATCAGGTCGGTCGTCCGCGACCAGGAGAGCGGCCTGCCCAAGCCCGACCCGGAGACCGGCGAGCCGAAGGTCGTCTCCCTGTTCTCCAACCTCGACGGCGAGCCGAGCCAGGCCGCGCGCACCCTCATCGACGAGCTCGAACGGGCCAAGGAGGCGCCGCTCGCGCAGGTGCTGGTGGCGCTGTCGATCCGGCACCTCGGGCCGCCCAAGGCGCGCGACCTCGCCGAGGCCCTGCGGTCGATCGACGCCATCATGAGCGCGTCGGAGGAGGAGCTGGCCTCGGTCAAGGGCATCGGGCCCCGGGGGGCGGCGGCGATCCGTGAGTGGTTCGCGGTCGACTGGCACCGGGAGATCATCGAGCGCTGGCGGGCGGCCGGGGTGCGCATGGACGACGGCCCCGCCCCCGAGAAGACCGAGCCCCAGATCCTCGACGGCCTGACCTTCGTCGTCACCGGCACGCTTGAGGGTTACACGCGTGACTCGGCCTCCGAGGCGCTGACCAGCCGGGGCGGGAAGGTGGCCGGGTCGGTGTCGAAGAAGACGTCGTTCCTGGTGGCGGGGGAGAACGCGGGCTCCAAATACGACAAGGCGGTGAGCCTGGGGGTGCCGATCCTCGACGAGCAGGGCTTCGAGACCCTCCTAGCGGAAGGCCCGGAGGCCGCCTCCCGGGCGGCGATCGTCGAGGAACCCTAGGGGTCTTCGCACCACCGGGCCCATCCGCCCTCGGTGTGCTCGCCGTTCCCGCGTACCGCCCTCGCGTTCACGCTGCGGACCCCCGGGACGGGAAGGTCGTTTACGGGGTGTGGATTGGTGGGCTACACAGGGTGGTTTTTGGGTATATGTCGGAAAGGAGAAGTGACGGAACGTGCGCGCTTGGTTTCGCGAAGTGGGGTGAAGGTCGTACCCTCCCATAGTGACCTAATGGGGGTTCTGTTACCGATGACTGACCCAACCGACACCCGCGACACCGGACCACGCGTCGGCACGCCGCTGTGGGCGTTCCTCGCGGGCATCACCGTGATCGGCTTCACCGCCGTGATCGTGGCCATGCTCAGGCTCGACCCGGTCGCGCTGGTCGCGCTCGCCCGCACGCCGCTGTTCTGGGTGCTGGCGGTCCTGGTGGTCCTGGGCGAGCTCAGGCCCGTCATGGTGTCCTCGGCGACGGCCGTCGGCGGCACCTATCCGTCCACCATGTTCACGTTCGCGGTGCTGCTGCACTTCGGGCTGCCGACCGCGGTGCTGATGCAGGCCGTCGCCGTCGCAATGAACGGCGTGGTGACGCGCAAGTCGTGGCATCGGATCCTGTTCAACATCGCGCAGGCCACGCTCGCGCTCACCGCCGCCGCCGTGGTGCTCGGGCTGTTCGGCGTCGTGCCGAGCCCGTCCGTGCCGTGGGTGCCCAAGGGGGCCGACCTGGCGGCGATCGCGCTGGCCGGGGTGGCCTACTTCGCCACCAGGGCCGCGCTGGTGTCCGGTGCGGTCGCGCTGCACGAGCGGCGGTCGATCGCCCGCGTGCTGAAGGTCACCGCGGGCCCGCAGAGTCTCGTCTACACGGCGCTGCTCGGCCTCGCCCCCCTGGTCGTCGTGGTGATGGACCACTCGCCCGGCCTCGTGCCGCTCTTCGTCGCCCCCCTCGCCGCCGTCTACTTCACCGCCACGCTCTCCATGCGCCGCGACCATCAGGCCCTGCACGACGAGCTGACCGGCCTGCCCAACCGCAAGATGCTCATCGTCAGCACGGAAGAGGCGCTCGCCGAGGCCCGGCAGGAGGAGCGGGTCGGGCTGTTCCTCCTGGACCTCGACCGGTTCAAGGAGGTCAACGACACGATGGGCCATCCGGTGGGCGACCGGCTGCTGCAGATGGTGGCCCACCGGCTCACCCATTCCGTACGTCCGGGCGACGTGGTGGCCAGGCTGGGCGGCGACGAGTTCGCCGTGCTGCTGCCCTCGATCAGGGACGCCCACGCCGCCCGCGAGGTCGCGGCCAGGTTGCGAGCCGCCCTGACCGAGCCCGTACGCCTGGAGGGGATGACCTTCGACGTCGACGGATCGGTCGGCATCGCGCTCTACCCCGACCACGCCCCCGACTTCGAGCTCCTGCTGCAGCGCGCCGACGTGGCCATGTACCTGGCCAAGGAGGGGCGTACCGGCGTGGAGCTCTACCAGCCCGACAAGGACCGCAACTCGGCCGAACGCCTCAACCTGCTCGGCGACCTGCGCCGCGCCATCGACAAGCACGACCTGCGCCTGCACTACCAGCCCAAGATCGGCCTGTCCGGCGGCGCCGTGACCGGGGTCGAGGCCCTGCTGCGCTGGCATCACCCGGTGCAGGGTCCGATCCCGCCGTCGGACTTCGTCCCGCTGGCCGAGCAGACCTACCTGATGCGCCAGCTCACCGCGTACGTCATCGAGGAGGCGCTGGCGCAGGCGGCCCGTTGGTGGCACACCGGCCTCCAGGTGCAGATCTCGGTCAACATCTCCGCCCGCGACCTGCTCGACTCGGCGCTGCCCGAGCAACTGGAGGTGGGCCTGACCAGGTACGGCCTGCCGCCCGCGGCCATCCAGCTGGAGGTCACCGAGCGCATCCTGACCGGCGACCAGGCCTACACCCACGAGACGATCAAGGCCCTCGCCACGCTCGGCGTCCCCCTGTCCCTCGACGACTTCGGCACCGGCTACTCGTCGCTGATCAGGCTCCAGCGCCTCGCGGTCTCGGAAGTGAAGATCGACGCCTCGTTCGTCAGCCGCATCGCCGAGTCGGAGGACGACGACCGGATCGTCCGCTCGATCGTCGACCTGGTGCGCTCGCTCGGCCTGCGTTCGGTGGCCGAGGGCGTGGAGTCCGACGACGTGGCGCTGCGCCTCGCGGAGATGGGCTGCGACCTGGGCCAGGGCTGGCTGTTCTGCCAGCCGATGCCCGCCTCCGAGGCCACGGCCTGGCTCAGGGAACGTTGCGCGGCGGCGTCGGGGGCCGAGTACGGGTATCAGTCCGAAGTCACCCAGACGGCGTAGGCCGTACTCCGTCGATTAAGGGTTCGGGCCTGCGGCGTCAAGCCCCCTAGGATGGCAGTGTCCCAAACTCCATCCACGAAACGGGTTCAACGACTCATGTCCGCCATAACCCGCGAC
>JABFVJ010000298.1 GCA_013362835.1 Nonomuraea sp.
CGCTGGAGGCGGGGCGGGTGCCGCGCGGCACCGGCACCGGCCCGCTGTCGGCGCTGGCCGAAGCCCTCGACGTGGACATCCTGCACTACGCGGAGCACGCGACGGACGCGGGCCGGGGCAGCCGGGCGATGGCCTACGCGGAGGTGCGCGCCGGCGGCGTCACCGGCTGGGGCGCCGGTCAGGACACCTCGGTGCTGACCGCCTCGGTACGGGCGGTGCTCTCGGCCGTCAACCGCCTCACCCCGTCAGGTACGTGACGCACTCGTCGCGGTAACGCAGGGTCCGCGACCGCAGGCGTTTCGGGTCGGCCAGCACGGCCCGGGAGACCGACGGCACGACGGACCCGCGTACGGGGGCGAACACGCGCGCCACGTCGGCGGTCGTGGCGCCCTGCACGCCCAGCCCGGGCGCCAGGATCGGGCCGTTGAGGTCGGCCAGGGAGTGGTCGAGCGCGGGAAGCGTGGCTCCCATGACCAGCCCCACCGGCCCGAACGGCGCGTGGCCCGCGTTGGCCGCGGCCGCCTCGGCGATCACCAGGTCGGCCACCTTCTGCTGCAGCGTGGCCGCCGCCGGGTTGGAGGTGCGGGCCAGCACGAAGACGCCGGCGTCGTTGGCCACCGCCGAGGTGATCGCCACCTCCAGCGACCCGAACCCCAGGTAGGGGCTCAGCGTCACCGCGTCGGCGGCGAGCGGGCTGCCCCGGTCGAGATATGCCTCGGCGTAGGCGGCCATCGTGTTGTCGACGTCGCCGCGCTTGACGTCGAGCAGCACCAGCGTGCCGGCCTCGCGCAGGTCGGCGATCGTGCGTTCGAGCACCGCGATGCCGCGGCTGCCCCAGCGCTCGTAGAAGGCCGACTGCGGCTTGACCACGGCGACGAGGTCGGAGACCGTGTCGGCGACCGTGCGGCTGAAGCGCTCCAGGCCGCCCGGCGAATCGTCGAGGCCCCAGGCGTTGAGCAACGCCGGGCTCGGATCGACGCCCACGCAGAGCGGGCCGAATTTGTCCAGCCTGGCACGCAGACGTGTGCCGAACGACTCGTTCATCTGGGCCCCCTTGCGAACCTAACGCAGACTAGCCCGCCGGGGCATCGGGTAGGAATGCTTTCCGCCCCGAGCGATATGGGACCCGGCCGCTTGTCTTCCGCCCCCGGGCGCGGGGGTAGATCAGCTGACATGTACGAGATCGCCCATCGGGTGCTGGTGCTGGACACCGTGCCGCCGCGTGATGTGGTCGTCGCCCTCGGCGTGCCGTACGAGGAGCCGACGGGGGAGTGGTCGTGCCCGTACCGGATCGACGGCCTGGCCGGGTGGGACCACGAGCGCAAGGCGACCGGGGTCGACTCGCTGCAGGCGGTGGAGCTGGCGATGGCCATGGCGCGAGCCGGCGTCGCCGGCTCGCACGAGGCCAAGGAGGGGCTGCTGAGCTGGGACGACGCCCCGCGCGACCAGTGCGCGCAGACCGTGTACGTCAACTGGGACAAGGAACACGACATCGCCTATATCGCGATGAAGCACGAAATAGTGCCAGGAGAGGCGGTGAGGCAGACTGTTTCAGAAGATGTCGTGCTCGACTACGGCAGCTCAGGTGAACTCCTCGGCCTGGAGCTCCTGAACGCCGCCACCCGCCTCCCCCCGGAGATGCGCTTCTAGCGGGACAGCAGCCATCGCCAGCGCGGCAGTTCGAGCACCACGGTCACCACGGCCAGCACCGACACCAGCGCGGCCACGACCGCGTGCCAGGCCACCCACGACGCCGCCACCGCCGCCACCAGTTGCAGCACGACCAGGGCGATCGTCACGAAGCCCGGCACCGCCACGATCACGTTCCGCTTGTCGCCCGGCGTGGCGAACACCGTCGGCAGCCCGATCAGCACCACCACCGACAGCACGGCCAGCGGGACGGAACGCGAGGCGAGCGCCCACGGCGTCGCGACCCAGGCCACCAGCTCGGCGGCGAACCGGAAGGCCGCGGCGAAACGGTCATCCGGCCGGGAGACGGATACGTCGGACATGCTGGGCACCCTACTCCTCCGGACGCTCATCTACCGTGAGTCCCGTGACCTCTGTGACCCCGCCGCGCATCGTGGCCACCGACCTCGACGGCACCCTCCTGAACTCCTCCGGCTCCATCTCCCCGCGCACCGCCGACGCCCTGCGCCTGGCCCGCTCGGCGGGAGCGGAGATCGTCTTCGTCACGGCCCGGCCGCCGCGCTCGATCCGCGCCTTCGCCGACCAGGCGGGCCTCAGCGGCCCGGCCATCTGCAGCAACGGCGCCGTTCTGTACGACCTCGCCACCGAGGAGGTCGTCGCCCGCCGCACGCTCGACCCGAAGGCCGCCCGCCGCGTCGCCGACAGCCTGACCGAGGCCCTGCCGGGGGTGGCGTTCGCCGTCGAGACCGGTACGGGGGTGCTCATCGAGGCCGGATACACCAGACGGGTCGAGCACGACCAGGCCCACTACCGGGAGGTGGTGTCGGCGTGCGAGGCGGGCGAGCCGATCGTCAAGCTGCTGGTGCTGTCGCAGGCGCACACGCCCGACGAGATGTCCGAGGTCGCGCTCGCGGCGCTCGAAGGGCTGGCCGAGGTCACCCACTCCGGCGTGCCGGGGCTCCTGGAGATCAGCGCGCTGGGGGTGACCAAGGCGGGCATGCTGGAGGAGCTCTGCCGGGAGCGGGGGGTCGAGCCCGGCGAGGTGGTGGCGTTCGGCGACATGCCCAACGACCTCGCCGTGCTGGCCTTCGCCGGCGCCGGGTACGCGATGGCCAACGCGCATCCCCTGGTGCTGGC
>JABFVJ010000152.1 GCA_013362835.1 Nonomuraea sp.
TGACATGGCCGACACCGGGCAGGCGCGCGAGGCCGTGGCCGCGTGCCTGCGGCGGTTCGGCGCGCTGGACGTCGTCGTGGCGAACGCGGGCGGCCACGGGGGAGGGCCGGTCGCCGAGACCGACGACGCGTCCTGGCGGCTCAGCCTCGACGCCAACCTCAACACCTGCTTCGTGACGTGCAGGGAGACGCTGCCCGCGCTGGTGCGCGCCAAGGGGGCGATCGTCGTCGTGTCGTCGATCGCGGGCCTGGCCGCCGGCCCCGCCGTATCCGGATATGTCACGACGAAGCATGCGCTGGTGGGGTTGACCAGGTCGATCGCCCGCGACTACGGGCCACACGGCGTCCGGGCCAACTGCCTGTGTCCTGGCTGGGTCCGTACGCCGATGGCCGACGAGGAGATGGACGTGCTGGTCGGACGGGACGGCATCACCCGCGACGAGGCGTACGAGCTGGTCACCAAGGACGTGCCGCTGCGCCGCCCGGCGACCCCCGACGAGATCGCCGGGATCTGCCTGTTCCTCGCCTCGGAGGAGAGCGCCGTCATGACCGGCAGCGTGGTCGTGGCCGACGGCGGCGCGACCGCCGTCGACCTGCCCACCCTCGCCTTCGACTGATCACCGGGGACTGGAACGCCGTTTCCCGGGCACTTGGGTGGTCTTCCGCAACCCCCAGGAGGAACGGTGAGCACCGCACAGAGCGCGGGCCGCGAGGCGAAGGACGCGGGCCGAGAGGCCAGGGACGCGGCCCGCAGAGCCGCCGACAGCCCGGCGATGACCACGCTGGCCCGCATCGGACTGGTCTGCCGCGGCGTCCTGTACGCCCTGATCGGCGTGCTGGCCCTGCAGATCGCCTTCGGCGACGGCTCGCAGCAGGCCGACAAGTCGGGAGCCATCACCACCCTCGCCGGACTGCCCTTCGGCCAGGTGCTGCTGTGGGTCATGACGGTCGGCTTCGCCGGGCTGGCGCTGTGGCAGGCCTCGGAGGCGATCTTCAGCCACCGCAAGGCCACCGAACGCGTCCAGTCGGCGTTCCGCACCGGCGTGTACGTCCTGATCTGCGTCACCCTGCTGACCGTGCTGCTCGCGGGCGGCGCCAAGTCCGACGACAAGCAGTCGCAGGACCTGACCGGCAAGCTGCTCGACCTGCCCGGCGGCCAGGTCATCGTGGGCCTGATCGGGCTCGGCATCGTCGCGCTCGGCGTCTACTGGGTGCGCGAGGGCGTCACCAAGCGGTTCGAGCGCGAGCTGGACCTCGGGCGCATGTCGCCCAAGGCCCGCTCGGTCATGGAACGCCTCGGCCAGGCCGGCTACGTCGCGCGCGGCGTGATCGCCGGCGCCGCCGGGATCTTCGTCGGCTACGCGGCGATCACGTTCGACGCCGACAAGGCGGGTGGCATCGACGCCACCCTGCGCCACTTCGCCGACACCCCGGCGGGGCCATGGCTGCTCGCGGTGGTGGCGCTGGGCGTCCTGCTGTTCGCCGGCTACTGCTTCGGCGAGTCCCGCTGGCGCCGTACCTGAGCGACCGTCAGGCCGAGTGGTGGGAGACCACCGCTCGGCCCATCGCCGGGTCGTCGCAGAAGGCGCCGTCGACGCCCAGGTCCAGGAGGCGGGCGAGCCAGCCCGCCACGTCGCCGGTCGCCCGCGGGTAGGCCGGGCTCGCCGGGTTCCCCCTGCGGTGGTCGGCGGGGAGCTGGGAGTTCTCGTTCCTGATCGTCCAGACGTGCACGTCCAGCCGCCGCCGGTGGGCGTCCTGGACGAGCGTGGTCGGCGGCAGTGTCGCGCCCGAGGCGTCCACGGGCACCACGCGGCGCGTGTCCACGCCGATCCCGGCGGCGTACCGGGCCACCTCGCGCAGCCCCTCGGGGGTCACCATGTCGTCGTAGGTGCGGGTGCTCCCCGAGGCCACCCAGTCGTAGGGCGCGCCGCCGAAGGTGATGAGCTGGATCAGCGGCAGCCGCGTCCGCCCGGCCAGCTCGCGCAGGTTCGCCGTCTCGAAGGACTGGATGTACGCCTTGCGCACGTGGTGCCGGTTCAGCACCTCCAGCAGCGGTTCCTCCAGCGACAGCCCGATCGAGTCGAAGTACGTCGGATGCTTGGTCTCCGGGTACACCCCCACCCCGTGCCGCCGCGCGAGCTCCACGACCTCCTCGAACGTCGGTATCTCGGCGAGCCCGTCGAAGGCGGTGTTGTCCGGCCGCAGGTCGGGGACACGTTCCTTGGCTCGCAGCGTCTTCAGCTCGGCCAGCGTGAAGTCCTCGGTGAACCAGCCGGTGACCGGCCGGCCGTCCACGGTCTTGGTGGCGCGCCGGTCGGCGAACTCGGGGTGGGCGGCCACGTCGGTCGTGCCCGAGATCTCGTTCTCGTGCCGGGCCACCAGCACGTGGTCCTTGGTGGAGACGAGGTCGGGCTCGATGTAGTCGGCGCCCATGGCGATGGCCGCCTCGTAGGACAGGAGCGTGTGCTCGGGCCGGTGGGCGCTGGCGCCCCGGTGCCCGATCACGACGGGTGTCTGGCCGCGGCGCTCGGCCGTGGCGGATGGCGTCTGGATCAGCACGACAGCGACCGTACCGCCGGCCAGGACGGCGGCCAGCGCGCTCGCGAACAACCTGCGCGTCGTCATGGGCGCACGGTAGACCGCCGAGGTGGCCCGCGCGTTACGCCCCGGCGCACAGCAGGGTTCAGCCCGTGCCGAAACGGGGGATGGGCAGGTCCTCGGTGGCGACGTGCACGATGTGCGACTCGGTGTAGACGTCGATGCTGTGCCGCCCGCCCTCGCGGCCG
>JABFVJ010000107.1 GCA_013362835.1 Nonomuraea sp.
CACGCGCGCGGGCGCGGACGCCGCCTCGGGCGCGCCGGGCAGGTCCTCGGCCTCGGGCGTGGCGGGCAGGGACGCCGCCTCGACGGGAGGCGCGGGCGCCACCGGGTCCAAATGCCGCGCGTACGGGTACGGGTGCGCGAGCCGTACGAGAACCGCGGCGAACAGCGTGTTCAGCACCGGCCGAGCCTGGATGAACGGCTGGTCCACCAGCTCCCGGCTGGTCAGCGCGAGCAGCCCGGCCCACGACCCGGCCCGGTCGAGCGCGATGGCGACGGCCGGTTCGTCGGCCTCGTCCGGGTCCAGCACGTGCAGTGCGGGAAGGACGTCACCGACGGCGGCGGCCGGCCAGTGCTCCAGGGCGATCTCCGTGAGCAGCTCGCCCAGCGACTCTGGGCCGATGGCCGCGAGCACCCGCGGCATGGGCAGGCTTCGCCACCACGCGTCCGGCAGATCCGGCTGCCCGGTCAGTAGCGTGATCGTCGACGCGTCGCTCCACCTCAACGGTGGAACGAGGTCGCTCAGGCAGAAGTTCATCCCGTTCCGTTCACCAGCCCCTCACGCCGCCGAAGCGGTGCAGCCATAATCTCGCCGCCCACGGAACAGACCATAGTCCGGCAAATCAGCCCTACGCATCATGCACTACGCATCAGCGCCGAACGGCGGCGAAGCGTAGGCGCACGTAGTCGGCCATCCAGCCCGTCTCCCTGCGGAGCGCGGGTGCGGCCAGCTCGTTGACCCGTCCGAGCAGGGGTTCCACGATGTCGGGCGGCAGCCCTTCGATCGCGGACGAGGCGAACATGCGCACCCAGTCGGCGGCCCCGCGCGGGCACTCCTCCAGCGAGGTCGGCCGGTCGAAGTATTCGAGCAGCCTGACCACGAAGCCCTCCTGCTCAAGGCGGCGGGCGTACTCGGCGGGCGTGGGAAAGTACCACGGGAGGTCGGGCTCGCGCAGGCCGTACTCGCGCCAGGCGGTCAGCATCGCGGCGGTCAGCTCGGCGCAGTTGCCGGCCCCGCCCATCTCGGCGACGAACCGTCCGCCCGGCTTCAGCGCCTCGCGGACGCTGGCGATCACGGCGGCGGGGTCGCGGCTCATCCAGTGCAGGGCCGCGTTGGAGAAGACGGCGTCGTACGGGTCGACGACGGTGAAGTCGTGCCCGTCGCCGATGATGAAGTCGATGCCCGGGTATTGGGCCAGCGCTTTCTCGATCATGACGGCGGAGCCGTCGATGCCCAGGACGGCCGCGCCCCTGAAGGCGATCTGCGCGGTCAGCACCCCGGTGCCGCACCCGAGGTCGAGCACGCGTTCGCCGGGCTGCGGGTCGAGCAGGTCGACCAGGGGCGCGCCCTGGGTGGAGACGTACCCGAAACTGCTGTCGTAGGCACGACTGTTCCACCGCTCCAAGCTCGGTGCGTCGTATCGCAAGACGATCAGCTCACATTCGTCAGACATCGGGCCCCCGTGGCCGTGCTGTCCGTTCACTTTAGAGCCTGAACGTCCCTACGACATATCAAGTCACATCGGACTCATCCCACACTCTTGCTCCATTCCCGCTTGAGGTACGCCTTCGCGGCGTCCGCCTGCGGGATCGTCATGAGCACGGGAGGCCCGGGGGCCTTGGGCAGCCGGGCCGCCTGCTCGGTGTCGAGCTTGCCCTTCATGAGCATGGCCTCGCCGCGCGCCGGCCGGGCGTAGCCCTTCTGGAGCAGGTTCTGGCCCTCGTCGGAGAACAGGAACTCCTGCCACAGCCGCGCGGCGGCCGGATGCGGAGCGGCCTTGTTGATCGCCTGGACGTGGTAGCCGCCGAGCGGCGCGTCCTTCGGGATCGTCACCTCCCACGAGTCGGCGTGGTCGGCGCTGCGGGCGGCGTTCAGGTGGTCCCAGTCGACGATCACGTTGGCCTTGGCCGGCTCGGCGAGCTGTCCGGCCTGCTTGAGCTTGGCGAACAGGTCGACGCCCCGCTTGGCGTCCGGCGCGGACCCGGCCTTCATGGAGGCGGCCATCACGCCGCCGAAGGCCGCCGCCGAGCGCGTCGGGTCGCCGTCGAGGGCGACGCGGTAGCCGGGCTTGAGCAGCTCGGAGAAGGAGGCGGGCGCCCTGACCTCGCGCGGGTCGTAGCCGATGGACATGTAGCTCCCGTAGGCGGCGTACCAGGCGCCCTTGGGGTCCTTGACGTCGTCGGGCAGGTCCTGCCACCCCGTCACCTTGTACGGCGCGAGCTTGTCGGTCCCGGCGACCGCCATGTCCAGGGTGAGATCGAACACGTCCGGTTTGAGCTGCGTGGCGGCGTCGAGCTCCCGCTTGCTGCTCGCGCCCGGTTCCAGCTCGTTGACCTTGATGTCGTACTTGTCGGCGAAGGTGTCGATGATCTCGCCGTAGTTCACCCAGTCGCGGGGCAGGGCGATCACGTTGAGCCGGCCCTCGTGCTTGGCGGCGTCGGCCAGCCGGCCCATCGTGCCGAAGCCGTCCTTCATCGAGGCGGCCCGGACGTTGACCGGCGGCAGGTTCTTGGCCCCGGCGGACGTGGTGTCAGAAGTGGACGCGCCGCATCCGGCGCTGGCGAGAATGGCTGCTGCGGCGGCACAGATACGTACGGTCACACACTGAATACTTACTGTTACTTCGCCCCAGGTCGAGGAGGCGCGACCGGAACCACCTTGGCCGCGACCAGGGATTCTTCGTCGATCTCCACGGAAGTGCCGTCGCGCTTGCGGATCCTGAGCACGCCGCCCTCCCAGGATTCGAGGATTCCGACGGCGTCGCGGAAGCCCTCGGGAACGCGTCTGCGGGTGGTGATCCGGGCGCCTATGTCCTGGGTTGTGATCGAGACGACCAGGCGTGCGGCCACGAGTTTGCCACCCTCCGTTTCGGCCAGCAGGCAAGCACGGCAATACTAGGGCCTAGCAAACCGCGGTCAGAGTCATGCCATGGTGCGGAGAAAAAGGAGCTCGAGGTGACCTACGTCATCGCGCAGCCTTGCGTGGACGTCCTGGACAAGGCGTGCATCGAGGAATGCCCCGTCGATTGCATCTACGAGGGCGAGCGCATGCTTTACATCCACCCCGACGAATGCGTGGACTGCGGCGCGTGCGAGCCTGTGTGCCCCGTCGAGGCCATCTTCTACGAGGACGACCTTCCCGAGCAGTGGAAGGACTTCTACAAGGCGAACGTGGACTTCTTCGAGGACCTCGGCTCGCCCGGGGGTGCCTCGAAGGTCGGAAAGATCGAGAAGGACCACCCGGTGGTGGCCGCCCTGCCTCCGCAGGGCGAGGACCACTAGCGAGTCGCAGAGCCGAGTGCGCGGGGCCGTCCACTGCGGATGGTCCCGCGCTCACGTGGCACGCCCGTACGGCGACGGAACGATCCTGGAGAACCGTGAACAACCTGCCTGACTTCCCCTGGGACCGGCTCGAACCGTACAAGGAGCGTGCCGTGGCGCATCCCGACGGCATCGTCGACCTCTCGGTCGGCACCCCCGTCGACCCGGTGCCCGAGGCGGTCCAGCAGGCGCTGAGCCAGGCCGCCGACAGCCCCGGCTACCCCCTGACCCACGGCACCAGGGCCCTGCGCGAGGCCGCCGCCGGCTGGCTGAGCCGCCGCCACGGCGTCACCGTCGACCAGCAGGACGTGCTGCCGCTGATCGGGTCGAAGGAGTTCGTCGCGTGGCTGCCCACCTACCTGGGCGCCAGGCGGGTCGTCTTCCCCGAGCTGGCCTACCCCACCTACGACGTGGGCGCGCGGCTCGCCGGCGCCACGGCCACGGCCTCCGACAGCACGCTGTCGGTCGGCCCCGAGCGCGTCGACCTGCTGTGGGTGAACTCGCCCGGCAACCCCACGGGCCGGGTGCTGCCCGCCGAGCACCTGCGCAAGGTGGTCTCCTGGGCCCGCGAGCGCGGCACGGTCGTCGCCTCCGACGAGTGCTACATCGAGCTCGGCTGGGAAGAGCGGCCGATCTCCATCCTCCACCCCGACGTCTGCGGCGGCTCCCACGAGGGCCTGCTCGCCGTCCACTCGCTCTCCAAGCGCTCCAACCTGGCCGGCTACCGCGCCGGGTTCGTGACCGGCGACCTGGCTCTGGTCAAGCGGCTGCTGGAGGTGCGCAAGCACGCCGGCATGATCATGCCGAAGCCCGTCCAGGAGGCGATGGCGGTCGCGCTCGGCGACGACACGCACGCCGAGCGGCAGCGTGAGCTCTACGCGGCCCGCCGCGCCGCGCTGCGTCCCGCGCTGGAACGGGCCGGCTGGACGATCGATCATTCAACGGCTGGTTTGTACCTTTGGGCGTCGAATGGGCAGAACGCCTGGGATCAAGTGAGCAAGCTCTCCGAAATCGGAATTTTGGTCGCGCCGGGAGACTTCTACGGATCGGCAGGTGGACGCCACATCCGCATCGCCGTCACCGCCACTGACGAACGCATCAGTGCGGCCGTGCTCCGCCTCCAGTAGGATCGCCCGACATAGCGCCCGTAAAGGGCGACGCATAAATTGATAAAGGCATTTGCCGAGGCAGACCGCGAGTGGAGCGAGCTGATCGATGAGCATGACCTCCATGGTCGTACTCGGGCTGAGCATCGCCACCGTCCTGTTGCTGCTGGGGGCGTTCCTGGCCACCATGCGGCAGGACAGGAGGGGCCGTGCGAGCGCGCCGCCGCCGGTCGAGGTCGCACCCGTCGAGACCCCGCTGCCGGCGCCGGTGGACGCGCCCGGGCACGCCGTCACCGACTACGCAGACCCTCGCACCATCCAGGTCGGTGACCGGATCGAGGTGCACGGCACGCCTTCCCGCGTGCTCGGCGCCATGTACGTCTCGTGGCAGGGCCAGCAGTGGACCGAATACCTGCTGCGCGACGCCGTCCGCCGCCGCCTGTGGCTGTCGGTCGAGGTGCGCGAGGGCAAGAGCCCGGGGGAGCCGTCCCACCTGGAGGTGCTCCTGTGGACCGAGGTCCCCACGCAGGGCATGGTCCCGGCGAAGAGCATGCTGATCATGGAGGGCGTCGAGTTCTTCCCGATCCAGCGCGGCACGGCCGCCTTCAGGAGCGAGGGCGAGACCGGCACCCCCGAACGCGGCCTGCTCGACTTCGCCGACTACCACGCCTCCGACGGCCGCCTGCTCTCCTTCGAACGCGTCCAGGGTCACTCCTGGACCGCGAGCTACGCCCAGCCGCTGCCCCCGGGCTCGATCACCATCGTCACCCGCGCCACCTGACCGGCGCGAGGCCGGGTCAGGAGAGCTCGACCTGCTGGTCGCCCGCCTGGCCGCCCTTCTTCCACCCGTCGAGGTTCACGTCGTTGGCCCACATCGCGCCGCTGTAGCCGACCTTGCGCAGGTTGTACTTCTCCGCGTGCGCCACCGACCAGGCCGCCACCAGCCACCCCCGCTTCTTCGTGGTGATCGCGGTGCTGCCGAGCGCCCTGGCCAGTTGCTTGCGCGCCTCGGCGGCCCTGGCCTGCGGCGCGGGCGTCTTCTTGCCCGGCGGATACCAGCAGTGCACGGCCTGGGGCACCCGGCCGGTGAAGGCGGCGGCGAGGATCTTGGCCTCCGACTCGTGCTGCGCGTACGCGTAGCCGCCCGCCGAACGCTGCACCGCCTGGGCCGCGTCCTCCACCTTCAGCTTGCGGTAGTTCCTGACCTTGGTCAGGGCGGCGAAGAACTTGTTCGTGGCGTAGACCGGGTCCATGAGCTGCTTCTTGCTGCCCCAGCCCTGCGACTCGCGCTGCTGGAACACGCCCACGGAGTCGCGGTCGCCCCAGTCGAGGTTCTCCAGCTTCGACTCCTGCAGCGCGGTCGCGTACGCGATCACGACGGCCCGCTCGGGCAGCTTGCGCCGCGCCGCGACGGCGGCGATCGTGGCGGAGATCTGCGCCTGCTCGGGAGAGAGGCTGCGGTCTCCCTCCGGCGTGTGGACCGAGCAGTAGGCGTCGGGCAGGGCCAGCGGGGTCGCCCGCTTGAGCAGGTGGTACAGGCCCACGGAGATGCCCACGGCGAGGACCGCGACGATGATCGCGATGGTGATGACTCCACGGGAGAAGCGCAGGCGCACCCTGGAGAACCTACCCGGCCGGATAAGCTCCGTGGCCATGAGTCACGTGATGTCCCCGGTGGTGGACGAGCTCTGGGCGCGACGGGCCGAGCTCTCCCCGGCGGACGTGGAGGCACGCGCGCACATCGTCGGCGCGGTCGACCTGCTGGACAGGGGCGAGGCCAGGGTGGCCCGCCTCGTCGGCGGCGAGGTCGTGGTGGACGAGCGGGCCAAACGCGCGATCCTGCTCAGCTTCAAGCTGCTGGGCATGGCCCGTTCCCAGGTGGGGGACTTCCAGCACCACGACCGGGTGCCGCTGAAGACGTCGTTCGAAGGGGTGCGGGTGGTGCCGGGCGCCATCGCGCGCTGGGGCTCCTACCTGGCGCCGGGCGTGGTGCTGATGCCCTCGTTCACCAACATCGGCGCGTACGTGGACGCGGGGACCATGGTCGACACCTGGGCCACGGTCGGCTCCTGCGCCCAGATCGGCAAGAACGTGCATCTGTCCGGCGGAGTGGGCATCGGCGGCGTGCTGGAGCCGCCGGGGGCGGTGCCCGTCGTGGTGGAGGACGAGGCGTTCGTCGGGAGCCGTTCGATGATCGTCGACGGCGCGCGGGTGGGCCGGGGCGCGGTGGTCGGGGCCGGCACGATCCTGTCGGGCACGATCCCCGTGATCGACGCGGAGACGGGCGAGGAGCTGGCGCGCGGCCGGGTGCCGGACTGGTGCGTGGCCGTCGGCGGCACGCGGCAGAAGGAGTTCCCCGGCGGCACGTTCGGGCTGCCGTGCGTGCTGGTGATCAAGCGCCTGGAGCCGGAGCAGCGCCACGACAAGTCAGCACTCAACGAGGTGCTGCGCGAACACGGAGTGAACACCTGATGCTGGAGCTGACGCAGGACGTACGCGCGCTGACCGCCGCGATCGTCGACATCGAGTCGGTGAGCGGTGACGAGAAGGCGCTCGCCGACGCGGTCGAACGCTCACTCGCCGCGCTGCCGCACCTGAAGGTGGAGCGTTCCGGCGAGACGGTCGTCGCCCGCACCGGCCTCGGCCGGCCCGAGCGGGTGCTGATCGCGGGCCACCTCGACACGGTCCCGGTCGCCGGCAACCTGCCGAGCCGCGTGGCGGGCGACCTCCTCTACGGCTGCGGCACGTCCGACATGAAGGCGGGCGTGGCGGTCGCGCTGAGGCTGGCGGCCACGGTGCCCGCGCCCAACAGGGACGTGACGTACGTCTTCTACGACTGCGAGGAGGTCGAGGCCGAGCGCAACGGCCTGACCAGGGTCGCCAGGGACCACGCCGACTGGCTGGCGGCCGACTTCGCGGTGCTGATGGAGCCGACCGACGGCGTGATCGAGGGCGGCTGCCAGGGCACGCTGCGCGCCGAGGTCACCGTGACGGGCAAGCGCGCCCACAGCGCGAGATCGTGGTTCGGGGTCAACGCGATTCACGGCATCGAGCCGGTCCTCGCCAGGCTGAACGCCTACGAGGCGCGGCGGCCGGTGGTCGACGGGCTCGAATACCACGAGGGCCTGAACGCGGTCGCCGTACGCGGCGGGGTCGCGGGCAACGTGATCCCCGACGAGTGCGTGGTGACGGTCAACTACCGCTTCGCCCCCGACCTGACGACCGAGCAGGCCGAGCAGCACGTACGAGAGGTGTTCGACGGCTACGACGTGCGTTTCGTCGACGCGGCGCCCGGCGCGCGGCCCGGACTGACGCATCCCGTCGCCGCCGCGTTCACCGAGGCCGTCGGCGGCACCCCGCGGGCCAAGCTGGGCTGGACGGACGTGGCCCGCTTCTCCGCGCTCGGCGTCCCGGCCGTCAACTACGGCCCAGGAGACCCGAATCTGGCGCACCAGCAGGGCGAGTACGTGTCGCTGACGAAGATCGTCGAGAGCGAGCGGGCCCTGCTGGACTGGCTGACACAATGAAAGTGGCTTTCCTCGCCGGCCATTTGGCGGGGAAAGCCACTTTCAGTCCCGAGCAGCACCCTCGGCAGTTAGACGCAGGGAGGTCGAAATTCGGTTCCCTGCTTTTCTCAAGTTTTTTTCGAGGGCTTCACCCCGCCTCCCACCTGGGGGTTCATCCTTGAAGAGCCTCGCGGGGCGCGTACGGAGAGGACTAGCGTGATCCACATGGAACAGAAGCAACGAGCCGAACGCCGTCAGGGGCAGGCCGTCGTCAGGGGCAGTCTCGTCCCCAGCTCCACCCACGATCAGCGGCTGCTCGACCGCCAGGGGCCGTCGGACTGGGTGCACATGGACCCGTGGCGGGTGCTGCGGATCCAGGCCGAGTTCGTGGAGGGGTTCGGCCAGCTCGCCGAGCTGCCCCCGGCGATCACGGTCTTCGGCTCGGCCCGCACCCCCGAGGGCACTCCCGAGTACCAGATGGCGCGGCGGCTCGGCAAGGCGCTCGCCGAGTCGGGCTACGCGGTGATCACCGGTGGCGGCCCCGGCGTGATGGAGGGGGCCAACCGGGGCGCGTCCGAGGTCGACGGCGCGCTGTCGGTCGGGCTCGGCATCGAGCTGCCGTTCGAGCAGCGCATGAACGACTACGTCGACCTCGGCATCGAGTTCCGCTACTTCTTCGTCCGCAAGACGATGTTCGTGAAGTACTCGCGCGGCTTCATCGCGCTCCCCGGCGGCTTCGGCACGCTCGACGAGCTCTTCGAGGCGCTGACGCTGGTCCAGACCCACAAGGTCACCTCCTTCCCCGTCGTGCTGATGGGCTCGGAGTTCTGGGGCGGCCTGCTCGACTGGATCAAGGGCAGCCTGCTCGGCACCGGCAAGATCGCCTCCCAGGACCTCGACCTGATCTCCGTCACCGACGATCCCGACGAGGCCGTCCGCCTCGTCATGGACGCCGACCTCGCCCGTTCGCAGCGTCAGGAGGAGCTGGAGGCCGCCGCCACGCAGACGGCCGAGCCCCAATAGGCTCGTCGTCCGTGAACATCTGCGTCTTCTGCGCCTCCAGCCTGCACATCGACAAGAAGTACATCGACCTGGCCGGACAGGTGGGCGCCGAGCTCGCGAGGCGTGGTCACACGCTGGTGAGCGGCGGCGCCACCGTGTCGTGCATGGGCGCGGTCACCTCGGCCGCCCGCGCCGCCGGCGGCCGTACGGTCGGCGTGATCCCGCAGGTCCTGGTGGACATCGAGGTGGCCGACCAGGACTCCGACGAGCTGATCGTCACCGCGGACATGCGCGAGCGCAAGGGCGCCATGGACGCCCGGTCCGACGCGTTCCTCGTGCTGCCCGGCGGCATCGGCACGCTGGAGGAGCTGTTCGAGATCTGGACGGCCCGCGTGCTCGGCATCCACGACCGTCCCCTCGTGATCCTCGACCCCTGGGGCCTGTACGACCCGCTCAGGCAGCTCATCACCGGCCTGCACGCCGAGGGCTTCACCCGGGCCGACGTCTTCGACGCCATCTCCTGGACGGCCTCGGTCGAGGAGGCGTTCCGCCACCTGGAGGCCCGCCCGCAGCCGGTGCGCCCCAGCGTGGCCGAACTCGGCGAGGCCACCGGCTGACCGGCACGCCCAGAATGCACGCACTTGTGGTGGATCGCTGAACGCGCTCCACCATATGAGTACGATGCCAATGTGCTGGTCATACTCGCCATCGCCGCGATCGCCATCCTGGCCTGCGTGGTCCTGGTCTCCCTCGGTAGGGGCGGTGAGCTGACCGAGTTCCCGCCGGATGTGCCGCCTCTCGACCTGCCCGAGGCCGGGCAGCTCACGGCGGTCGACTTCATGGCGCTCCAACTGCCGGTCAACCTGGTCGGCTACCACACCCAGAGCGTCGACGAGACCCTGCGCAGGGCCGCCAACGCCATCAGCGCGCGCGACACCAGGATCGCCGTGCTGGAGCAGCGGGTGTCGGAGCTGCTGTCCAGCAGGCTGCACGCGCGGCAGGAGATCTACGCCGCGCCGGGCAGCGAGCTGCGTACCGACCACGAGCCCGAGGCGCCCCCCACCGAGAGGGAGCTGCCGGAGTCCGGCGACCCGGTCACGTCGAGCGGCGCGTCGGTCTCCTGGGAGGGCGAGCCCGAGCTGCGGGGGCCCGACGAGGAGCCGGAGTGGCGGCTCCCCGAGGAGGACGAGCCCGGCAAGACCGAGGAGCCGGCCGACGACGAGCCGATCCGCGCGTCGCTCGGCAAGGACGGGGACGAACGCACGTGACCGAGCTGATCCGGTGCACCTGGCCGGGCATGGCCGACCCGCTGTACATCACCTACCACGACGAGGAGTGGGGGAAGCCGCTCAAGGGCGACGACGAGGTCTTCGAGCGCGTGGCCCTGGAGGCGTTCCAGTCGGGCCTGTCGTGGCTGACGATCCTGCGCAAGCGGGACAACTTCCGCGCCGCCTTCGACGGGTTCTCGATCGTCAAGGTGGCCGCCTACACCGAGCGCGACGTGGAGCGGCTGCTCGGCGACGCCGGCATCGTGCGTAACCGGGCCAAGATCGAGGCGGCGATCGGCAACGCCAGGGCCGCACTCGAACTGCCCGAGGGCCTGTCGGAGCTGGTGTGGCGCTACGCCGACCCCGGCGCGCCCGTGCCGCGCACGATGGCCGACGTGCCCGCGACCACCCCCGGCTCCAAGGCCCTGGCCAAGGAGCTCAAGAAGCACGGCTTCAGGTTCGTCGGCCCGACCACCGCCTACGCGCTCATGCAGGCGATCGGCCTGGTCAACGACCATATCGAGGGCTGTCTGGCACGCTGAGCGCGGCCGTGTGGCTGACTCCGCCCGAGCCGCCCAGCTTGACCGTGACCGTGGGGTGCTCGCCCGGCGTGACGGTGACCGTGTCGTCGGCCTCCAACACTCCGTGGGCGGCCTGGCCGAGCGTCAGCGTCACCAGGTCGACGGTCCTGCTCGGATCGGCCACGGCGACGTCCAGGCGCGGGCCGCGCCGGAGGACCAGCGCCACGCAGGGGGCGTCGGCGGTGACGCCCCCGGCCGTCCCCGCCGTCCAGAACGTGGCCGCGAGCAGCCACTCCGCCATGACGGCCTGCACCTCAGGCGGGTTGGCCAGCACGCGGATCGGCCGGCGCAGGCGGAAGTCACGCGTGCGCTCGCGCGACGCGCCGGGCAGCAGCACGTACGCGTAGGCGGCGTCCTGCGGATCGATCCCGTGGTCGAACCAGAGCGTCACGTAGCGCCTTGAGACCGGCTCCCGCGCCCCGCCCGTGTCGTCCCCGGCGTTGATGTCGCGCCACCGGCCCGTACGCGTCTCCGCGAGGCTCAGCGGCGCGCCCTCGAAGACGTAGCCGCCGGCCCCCTCCAGGTGCGCCCACCCGTCGGCCAGGAAGGGCTCGGCCTCCGTGGCCCGGTTCTCCATCACGGTCTCGACGCGATGCCCGCTCGCCCCGGAGATCCCGCTGCCCAGCGCCACCACCGCCGAGTCCAGGCAGAACCACGACTTGCGGGCCCGCATCGGCACGCCGTCGCCGATCACCTCCATGGACGCGGCGCCGTACCGGCCCGCCAGCACCGCGCCGCCGGCCCACGCGTTGGCCGGGCAGCGGGCGACCATGGTCAGGTCCTCGCGCGCCCGCGTGTCGACCGTCGTCCCCGGCAGCCGGTACGGGTTCACCGTCGGCCAGAAGTCCCGCCCGAACTGGCCGAGGTCGCCCGTGTAGAGGTAGGTCATGCCGTCGCCGGTGTACCAGCCGTGCGGGTTCTCCCCGTTGATCGCCTCGTAGCCGGCGACCCGCTCCGACGACATCCCGATCGCGAAGGACCAGCCGGGACGCCGGTGCACGACCCGGTCCATCGCGGGGAACACGAAGTGCCCGACGGGCCCCGGCGCGGCCGGTACGGCGGGATCGCCCAGCACGTCCGCGGCCCGCCGCGTCGCGGGCAGGTCCGCGTGCTCCAGGTACGGCCGCGCCGAGCACCGCTC
>JABFVJ010000272.1 GCA_013362835.1 Nonomuraea sp.
GGAGGAGTCGTCGCGGGCGCGTTCGAGCAGCGACGCCGCCGTGCCCAGCGCGCCGAGGACGACGCGGGCGTCGCGGACCGAGCCGTCGGCGTTCCAGTTGCGGTCGCGCAGGGCGAGGGTCAGCGTCGCGGCGGCCGCCTTGGACAGGCCGTCGCCGCGCGCGAGCGTGTCACGGGCGGCCTTGAGCCGGTCCCGCGCCCGGTCGGTACGCAGCCCCCACCCGTACGGGTACAGCGGATCGTAGGCCGTGTCACCCACGTTGACCGGCACCTGATCCATCGAGCGGAACCACGTGAACGGCAGCCGCCCGGTGTACGGCACGGCCCCGAACAGCGGATCGGCCACCCCGGCGCCCTCGGTGCCGGGCAACCAGGAGGCCACCACGGCCCCGACGCGCGACAGGTCGCCGAGCAGCAGCGGACGCCCCGAAACGACCAGGACGACGCACTTCATCGCCGCGCACACCCTGTCGACGGCGGCCCGGTCGGCCGCCGACAGCTCCAGCGTGCGCCCGGCGCGGCCCACGTCGCCCATGCCCTCCGCGTACGGCTTCTCGCCCACCACCACGACGCCCACGTCGTGCCCGGCGAGCGGGGCCGAGGCATCGGCCGAGTAGGTGACCGAGGAGGCGCGGGCGCGGATGGCCTGCAGGATCGTGGTCCCGGACGTGATCGGCCCGGACGAGCCCTGCCAGGTGATCGTCCAGCCGCCGGTCTGGTTGCCGATGTCATCGGCGTTCGAACCGGAGACGTACAGCTTGGCGCCGGGGCGCAGCGGCAGCAGGCCGTCCTCGTTCTTCAGCAGCACCTGCGACCTCGCCGCCGCCGTACGGGCCACCGCCCGGTGCGCGGCCGAGCCGACGTCGCCGATGCCGGACCGGTCGGCGTACGGACGCTCGAACAGCCCGAGCCTGAACTTCTGGGTCAGGATCCGCGCGACCGCGTCGTCCACCCGCGACGCGGGCACCCGCCCGGCCTCGACCTCGGCCTTCAACGTCGAGTAGAACGTCGCGTACGCGTTCGGCACCATGATCATGTCCAGCCCGGCGTTGATCGAGGTACGCACGTCACTGGCGTAGTCGCCGGGGATCTGGTCGATGGCCTGCCAGTCGCTGATCACGAAGCCCTTGAAGCCGAGCCGGCCCTTGAGCACGTCGGTGATCAGCTCCTTGTGCGCGTGCATCTTCAGCGGGCCGTCGCCGAAGTCCACGCTGGAGAAGGACGGCATGACGCTGCCCACGCCGCGCCTGACCGCCTCGGCGAACGGCGCGAGATGGATCGCCTCCAGTTCCGCCCTCGTGGTCGTGGTGACGCCCTGGTCGATCGTGTAGTCGCCGGAGGTGGACGAGCCGTAGGCGGTGCCGCCGTCGCCGACGTAGTGCTTGGCGGTGGCCAGCACGCCGTTGTCCTGGAGGCCGTCCACGATCGTGGACAGCTTCGACACCAGGGCCGGGTCCTCGCTGAACGACTCGTACGCGCGGCCCCAGCGGTCGTCGCGCGACACGCACAGGCAGGGCGCGAAGTCCCACGGGATGCCGGTCGCCCGCACCTCGCGCGCGGTGATCTTTCCTTCCTGCCTGACCAGGTCGGGGTCGCGGGTGGCGCCCATGCCGACGTTGTGCGGGAAGATCGTCGCGCCGACGACGTTGTTGTGGCCGTGCACCGCGTCCACGCCGTAGATCAGCGGGATCTGCAGCCGGGTCTGCAGGGCGCGGGACTGGAAGGCGTCGATCATGTCGGCCCAGGCGGCCGGGGTGTTGGAGGCGGGGGTCGAGCCGCCGCCCGACAGCAGGGAGCCGAGCGCGTACGTGGCGATGTCGCTCTGCTTGGCCAGCGCGCCGCGTTCGGCCTGCGTCATCTGGCCGGCCTTCTCCTCCGGCGTCATCCGGGCCAGCAGGTCGGCCACGCGTTCCTTGATCGGCCTGCGGGCGTCCAGGTAGGGCAGGCCGTGGGCGTTGATCACGATGACCGGCTGCTCGGCGGGCGGCCTGACGCCGGTGCCGGAGAGGGTGAGCGGGATGGTCTCGGCGACCTCGTTCGCGTGGTCGGCCAGCGTCCTGACCGTGATCGTCCTGGTCGAGCCGGACGCCGTGCCCGCGGGGAAGGTCAGCGTGCCGTTCACGGGGGTGTAGTCGGCGCCGGGGGTGGCGGATCCGGCGCCGGTGGCGTAGTCGACGGCCAGGTCGGCGGACAGGGGCGCGCCGTCGGCTGTGGCGACCGTGACCTTGACCTGGGCGCTCGCCTTCTCGTTCACCGTGTAGACGGGCCTGTCGGTGGACAGCCGTGCCGCGCGGGGCGGGGCGGTGCCGTAGACCTGGACGTCGTCCCAGAGCAGCGTGCCCGAGGCGGTCGGCAGGCGCATCGAGTAGCCCCACATGGCGTCCAGGTCGAGCTCGCCGTCGGTGGGCGCGCCGCCCGGCTGGTAGTCGGCCCGGCGGGTGAAGTCGGCGAAGGGCACCTCGATCTGGCGCCAGCCGGCGGTGTCGTCGGTGAAGGACGACTCGAACAGCTCGGCGCTGCCCGCGCCGCCGCCGCCGTCCTTGACCTCGAAGAAGATCTTCTGGCCGGACGCGGTGCCGTTCACCCAGAAGGAGAAGCCTTCGTACGGGGACCAGTCCTGGGCGGCCTGGAGGTCGTGGGACCAGCCGCCCCACTGGCTGACGGAGTAGACCGTCTTCAACGCCCTGTTGGTCGCCGGGGCGCCTGGGCGGTCCGCGGCACCTTGCACGGTGAGGGCGGGGGTCGAGGGGGCGTCGTTGCCCCAGGCGTACACGCCTTGGGGGACGGCGTCGGACTCGAAGTCGGTGATCGTCCGCGGCTCGGCCGCCGCCTGGGCGGGCGGGACGACGGCCAGCGAGGCGAGCAGGGCCAGTGCCACCCATAACGGGGGTCTGGATCGGAACACGATTCCTCCTGGGGAGAGAGCGCTCTCAGGGAGAGATCGTGTCCGGGTCCCGTTTCATAACAGCCCCGGCCCCCGACGACGGGGGCCGGGCCTCGGTCACTCCTCGGCCGGTGGCGCTTCGGGCGTCTCCGCGGGACCCGAGGCGAGGGCGCCGCCGATCGCGCCGATCGTGTGGGTCAGGCGCAGGCCGGAGCCGTCTCGGCGCCCGAGCTCCTCGGGCAGCGGCACCGGCTTGCCCACCGCCGAGACCGCCTTGGCCGGGGCCGGGCCCGCCCAGGCGAGCAGCAGCTCGTCCTCGCCCTTCAGGAACCGCTGGGCGCGCACGCCGCCCGTGGCCCGCCCCTTGGCGGGGAACTCGGCGTAGTCGGACATCTTGCCGCCCCCGACCTGGGTGCCGGGCAGCGCCGTCGAGGAGCCGGCCACGGTGACGACCCGCGCGGGACGCGACGGGTCGACCACGCCGAACCAGATCACCCGGGCGCCGTCGTCGAGCCTGATGCCCGCCATGCCGCCGGCCGGCCGCCCCTGCGGGCGCACCAGCGAGGCGGGGAAGCGGAGGAGCTGGGCGTCGGAGGAGATGAAGACCAGGTCGTGGTCCTCGGAGTCGAGCTCGGCGGCCCCGACCACGGTGTCGCCGTCCTTGAGCGTGATCACTTCGAAGTCGTCGCGGTTGGCCGGATAGTCGGGCACCACCCGCTTGACCACGCCCTGCGCCGTGCCGAGCGCGAGCCCGGGGCTGTCGGGGTCGAGGGAGCCGAGGCCCACCACCTTCTCGTCGGGCTGCAACGAGACGTATTCGGCGACCGGATGGCCGCCCGACAGCGTCGGCGGGTTGGCCGAGGGCGGCAGCGTCGGCAGGTCGACCACCTGGACCCGGATCAGCCGCCCGAGCGAGGTCACCACGCCGACCTCGCCCCGGACCGACGTGCGGGCCACCGACACCAGCACGTCGTGGGCCGACCGGTCGCCCTCACCCGCCAGCGGGGAGGCGTCGGACGTGCGGGCCAGCAGCCCGGTCGAGGACAGCAGCGCCCAGCACGGGTCGTCGGCCACCTGGAGGTCCACCACCGGCGTACGGGTCACGCCCGGCGCCTCCAGCAGCACCGTACGGCGCGGCGTGGCGTATTTCTTGGCCACCTCGGCCAGCTCGCCCGAGACCACCTGCCGCAGCTTGGCCGGCGAGGAGAGGATCTCGGTGAGCGCGGCGATCTCCTCGCTCAGCGTCTCCTTCTCGCGGTCGAGCTCCAGCTTGTCGTAGCGGGTCAGCCGGCGCAGCGGCGTGTCGAGGATGTAGGCGGCCTGGATGTCGGTGAGGTCGAAGACCTCCATCAACCGCGTGCGCGCCTGCGCCGAGTCGTCGGAGGAACGGATGACCTGGATGACCTCGTCGATGTTGAGCAGCGCGATGATCAGGCCGTCGACCAGGTGCAGGCGCTCCTCGCGCTTGCGCCGCCGGTATTCGGACCTGCGGCGCACGACCTCGAGACGGTGGTCGACGTAGACCTGCAGCAGCTCGCGCAGGCCGAGCGTGCGCGGCTCGCCGTCGACCAGGGCGACGTTGTTGATGCCGAAGGTCTCCTCCATCGGCGTGAGCCGGTAGAGCTCCTCCAGGACGGCCTCGGGGATGAAGCCGTTCTTGATCTCGATGACCAGGCGCAGGCCCTTGTGCCGGTCGGTGAGGTCCTTCAGGTCGGCGATGCCCTGGAGTCTCTTGCTGGTCACCAACTCTTTGATCTTGGTGACCACGCGCTCGGGGCCGACGTTGTAGGGCAGCTCGGTGACGATGATGCCCTTGCGGCGCGGCGTGATCTGCTCGACCACGCACTTGGCCCGCATGCGGAACGTGCCGCGCCCGGTCTCGTACGCGTCGCGCACCCCCTGCAGCCCGATGATCGAGCCGCCGGTCGGCAGGTCGGGCCCCGGCACGAACTTCATCAGCTCGTCGAGCGTCGCGTCGGGCTTCTTGATCAGGTGGCGGGCGGCGGCCACGACCTCGGCGAGGTTGTGCGGCGCCATGTTGGTCGCCATGCCGACCGCGATGCCGGTCGTGCCGTTGACCAGCAGGTTGGGGAACGCCGACGGCATGACCGTGGGCTCGGTCTCCTGGCCGTCGTAGTTGGGCTTGAAGTTGACGGTGTCCTCGTCGAGCGACTCCACCATCAGCATCGCCGCCGGGGCCAGCCTGGCCTCGGTGTACCGCATGGCGGCCGGCAGGTCGTCGGGGGAGCCGAAGTTGCCGTGGCCGTCGACCAGCGGCAGGCGCATGGAGAACGGCTGCGCCAGGCGTACGAGGGCGTCGTAGATGGCGCTGTCGCCGTGGGGGTGGAGCTTGCCCATGACGTCGCCGACGACGCGCGAGGACTTGACGTGGCCCCGCTCGGGGCGCAGGCCCATCTCGCTCATGGAGTAGAGGATGCGCCGCTGCACCGGTTTGAGGCCGTCGCGAGCGTCGGGCAGCGCCCTCTGGTAGATCACCGAGTAGGCGTACTCGAGATAGCTCTTGCGCATCTCGGAGGAGACGTCGATGTCGACGATCCGCTCCTCGAAGTCCTCCGGCGGGGGTGCAGTCGTACGTCGGGCCATGTCGAACATTGTGCCGAAGAGACGTGGGTGCCCGCGACTTGTCGCCGTGTTCGCCGCGGCGCGAGAACGCTTGACCAAGCAATTGCTTGGGTCTTACCGTCGGAGACGAGGACCCCTTCTCCCGCCTCCGGAGGCTTCGCCATGATCGAGTTCCATCCCGTGACCCAGCACATCGGCGCCGAGGTCACCGGGGTCGATCTGCGCAAACCCCTCTCCCAGGAAGACGTCGAGACCCTGCGGGCGGGATGGCTGAAGCACCTCGTGCTGTTCTTCCGCGACCAGCCCATCGACGACGAGCAGCACCTGCAGTTCGCCCTGAACTTCGGCACGCTCAACCACCCCGCGTTCAAGAAGGACTCCGGCAGCCCCATCCACGTGCTCGACCAGACCTCGCCCAAGGGCGAGGGCGGCGACGAGTGGCACAGCGACAACACCTTCGAGCCGACGCCGCCCATGGGGTCGCTGCTGCGCTGCGTGCAGCTGCCGAGCGTGGGCGGCGACACCTGCTGGGCCAACACCTACCTGGCCTACGAGACGCTCTCCCCGTCGATCCAGCGGCTGTGCGACGAGCTGACCGCCGTGCACGACATCACCATGTCGATGAGGAAGGCGATCTCCAAGGGGCATCCGTTCGACCTGGCCGAGATCCAGGCCAAGTGGCCGCCGATCGAACGTCCGGTGGTGCGTACGCACGCCGAGACCGGCCGCAAGGCGCTCTTCGTCAACCGCGCATCCACGACCCGGCTGGTCGGCCTGAACGACCGGGAGAACGAGGCGCTGCTGCCGTTCCTCATCGACCACATCCGCTCGCCGGAGTTCCAGTGCCGGCTGAAGTGGCGTCCAGGCACGCTCGCGTTCTGGGACAACCGCCCCACGCAGCACTACGCCGTCGCCGACTACACCGAACGCCGCCGCATGCACCGCGTCACCATCAACGCCTTCCCCGAACACGCCGACGCCTGACCACGCGGACGGCCCACAGGGCGCTCCGTCACGGCGGCGGCCGTAACGAAGGAAAAGGCGACGGCGGCGAGGGAGGATCGGCCGGACGCGGGACGGCGAGCGCGGATTGTCTGGTAACAAGGGGAGCATGATTGAAGCCCCCGACGCGGCGATGCTGCGCGAAGAGGCCGAGGAGCGGCTGCGGGCCCTGGCCGGCGACCACGCCAGGCTCCGCGACGACCAGTGGGCCGCCATCGAGGCGCTCGTGCTCGACCGGCGCAGGGTCCTCGTCGTGCAGCGCACCGGCTGGGGCAAGTCCGCCGTCTACTTCGTCGCCACCGCGCTCCTGCGCGAGCTCGGCGAGGGCCCCACGGTCATCGTCTCGCCGCTGCTCGCCCTCATGCGCAACCAGATCGCCGCCGCCGAGCGCGCCGGCATCAGGGCCGTCACCATCAACTCCGCCAACCCCGAGGCGTGGGAGGAGATCTACGGCCAGGTCGCCGAGGGCATGGTCGACGTGCTCCTGGTCAGCCCCGAGCGGCTGAACAACCCCGACTTCCGCGACAACGTCCTGCCCGAGCTGGCCGAGAGCGCCGGGCTCGTCGTCGTCGACGAGGCCCACTGCATCTCCGACTGGGGCCACGACTTCAGGCCCGACTACCGCCGCCTGGCCACCCTGTTCGACGACCTGCCGCCCGGCATCCCCGTGCTGGCCACCACCGCCACGGCCAACGCCCGCGTCACCCGCGACGTGGCCGAGCAGATGGGCGAGGGCACGTTCGTGCTGCGCGGGCCGCTGGAGCGCGAGAGCCTGCATTTGGGCGTCGTCCGGCTGCCCACGGCCGAGCAGCGCCTGGCCTGGCTGGCCCAGACCCTGCGCGAGCTGCCCGGCTCCGGCATCGTCTACACGCTGACCGTGGCCGCCGCCCACGAGATCGCCGGCTACCTGCGCGAACAGGGCCACGAGGTGGCCGCCTACTCCGGCCAGACCGACCCGGCCGAGCGGCTGGCCGCCGAGGAGGCGCTGCTCAACAACAAGATCAAGGCGCTGATCGCGACGAGCGCGCTCGGCATGGGGTTCGACAAGCCCGACCTCGGGTTCGTCGTCCACGTCGGCGCGCCGCAGTCGCCCGTGGCCTACTACCAGCAGGTCGGCCGGGCCGGACGCGGCGTCGAACGCGCCGAGGTGATCCTGCTGCCCGGCACGGAAGACCGCGACATCTGGGCCTACTTCACCTCGCTGGCCTTCCCGCCCGAGCCCGTCGTACGCGCCACCCTCCAGGCCCTCGACCAGGGCGGCGTCATGTCGACCCCCGCCCTGGAGACGGCCGTCGACCTGAGCCGCAGCCGCCTGGAGATGATGCTCAAGGTCCTCGACGTCGACGGCGCCGTACACCGGGTCAAGGGCGGCTGGGAGTCGACCGGCGAGCCGTGGGCGTACGACACCGAGCGTTACGCCCGCATCGCCGCCGAGCGCAAGGCCGAGCAGGACGCCATGCTGCGCTACCTGACCACCGACGAGTGCCGCGAGCAGTACCTGCGCCGCCACCTCGACGACGAGACCGCCACGCCGTGCGGCCGCTGCGACAACTGCACCGGCCGCCACCGCTCGCCGGAGATCGCCGCCCAGGCCGTCGAGACCGCCCGCGAACGCCTCACCAGGCCCGGCGTCGAGCTCGACGCGCGCAAGCAGTGGCCGACCGGCCTCTCCGACCTGTCCGGCAGGATCAAGCCCGAACTCGGCGCCGAGCCGGGCCGGGCGCTCGGCCGGCTGACCGACATCGGCTGGGGCAACCGGCTGCGCGAGCTGTTCGCCGCGCCCGACGCGCCCATGGCCGACGACATGTTCAAGGCCGTGATCCAGGTGCTGTCGGCGTGGGACTGGCGGGAGCGTCCCGTCGCCGTGGTCAACGTGCCGTCCGCGACGCGTCCCCAGCTCGTACGCGGGTTCGCCGAACGGCTGGCGCAGGTGGGCCGCCTGACCTACCTGGGCGAGCTGGGCTACCGGGCCGGGTCGCCGGGGCAGCAGTTCAACAGCGCCAAGCGCGTACAGGCGATCAGGGGCACGCTGGCCATGCCCAAGGAGCTCGGCTCGGCCATCGCCCAGTGCGGCGGCCCGGTGCTGCTCGTGGACGACCGCGTCGACACCGGATGGACGATGACGCTGGCGGCGGCGCTGGTACGCCACGCGGGCGCGCCGGCCGTGCTGCCGCTCGCCCTGGCCACCACCTCGTGACCGACGGCTAGAACCTGGCCGGAACCGGGCTAGAACGGCGGGCGGGCGCCCAGGTGCATGATCGCCTTGGCCGCCAGCCGGCAGCCGGAGGCCAGCGACTCGGCCGGGGGCTTGCCCGCCAGCCACGGCGGCAGGAACCCGGCGGAGAACGCGTCACCCGCGCCCGTGCCGTCGACGATCTTGTCGACCGGCTCGGCGGCCACGTGGACCGGGTCGGGGCGGCCGTTGCTGAACCAGAGCGCGCCCTCGGCGTTCATCTTGATGACGACCTGCGGGAACCACGCGGTCAGCACCTTGGCGGCGGCCTCCGCGTCGTCGCGGCCGGTCAGCACCTTGGCCTGGTCGACGTTGGCGAACAGCAGCTTGGCGCCGTTGGTCCACTCCAGGAACGGCTCGGCGCCCGTGCGCTCCAGCGGCGCCGACGACGCGCAGTCGACCGAGATCGACATGCCTGATCGGCGCGCCATGTCGAGCGCCGCGAGACCGGCGTCGCGCGAACCCTCGTTGATCAGCGTGTAGCCGGACAGGTGGAGATGGGTGCCCGAGGTGAACAGGTCGCGCGGCAGGTCTTCCGGCGAGAGCGCCGCGTTGGCGCCCGGGTCGGAGAGCATGGTGCGCTCGCCCTTGTGCGTGACGAGCACCACGCAGGTGCCGGTGGGCCGCTCGGGGTCCATGACGAGCCGGGCGTCGACGCCGTAGCCCATCAGCTCCATGTCGCGGTTACGGCCGGTGATGTCGGCGCCCCTGCGGCCGATGAAGGCCACCTCGGCGCCCTCGACCGCGAGCCACGAGGCGATGTTGGCCCCGGAGCCGCCACCGTGCATGGTGACGATCGCCGGAGTGTCGCTCGCTCTGGCGAGCGCATAACGGGCGCGTGCGACCGCGTCGGTCATGAGATCGCCCACCACGACGACCCGCGTCATGATGCCACCACCTTGCTGCCTTCAGAACGACCCTGGCCACGGCAAAACTAACAGCTTCCGGGCTGTTCGTGGGGCTGACCCAGGACACCGGGAGGCAGTCGATGCACAAGCGTTGCCCAAAGGACCCGCCGGTCTTGGCATCTGGGATGCGGGTTTACGCTCGTGATTGTGGAGGCACAGTATCCGGCTCACTGGGAGGCCGACGTCGTCCTGGCCGACGGGGGCACCTCGCACGTACGCCCGATCAGGCCCGCCGACGCCGACCGTCTCCGCTCTTTCTACTCCAGGCTGTCCGACGAGTCGATCTATTTCCGGTTCTTCGGCCCCCGCCCCCGGCTGTCCGACCGCGAGGTCGAGCGCTTCACCAACGTCGACTACGAGGGCCGCGTCGCCCTCATCGCCACCATCGGCGCCGAGATGGTCGCCGTCATCCGCTACGACCGCGTCGCCCCCGGCGAGGCCGAGGTCGCGTTCCTGGTCGAGGACGCCCACCAGGGCAGGGGAGTGGCCTCCGTCCTGCTGGAGCACCTGGCCGCCACGGCCCGCGAGCGCGGCATCGAGCGCTTCGTGGCCGACGTCCTGCCCGCCAACATGAAGATGATGGGCGTGCTGCGCCAGGCCGGCTACACCGCGCAGAGCCAGTTCGCCGACGGCGTCGTCCGCATGACGCTCGACCTGACGCCGACCGAGACCTCGGCCGAGGTGACGGCCTCGCGCGAGCACCGGGCCGAGTCGCGGTCGATCGCGCGGCTGCTCGCCCCCGGCTCGGTCGCGGTCATCGGCGCCTCCCGCGAGCCCGGCGGCGTCGGCCAGACCGTCCTGCGCAACCTGCTGGCCGCCGACTTCACCGGCCCCGTCTACCCCGTGCACCGCCAGGTGCGCGCCGTGGCGGGCGTGCGGGCCTACCCGAGCGTCACCGCGATCGACGGCGAGGTCGACCTGGCCGTGGTCGCCGTCCCCGCCGAAGGCGTGCTCGACGTGGTCAAGGAATGCGCCGAGAAGGGCGTCCACGGGCTGGTGGTGGTCTCCTCGGGGTTCGGCGAGACCGGCGAGCGGGGCCGCGCCAGGCAGGACGAGCTGGCCCGCATCGCCCGCTCCTACGGCCTGCGCGTCGTCGGCCCCAACTGCCTCGGCATCGCCAACACCGACCCCGCCGTCAAGCTCAACGCCACGCTCGCCGCCACCGTGCCGGGCCGGGGCCGGGTGGGCTTCTTCAGCCAGTCGGGCGCGCTCGGCACCGCGCTGCTCCAGCGCGTGGCCCAGCGCGGCATGGGCATCTCGTCGTTCGTGTCGGCAGGCAACCGCGCCGACGTCTCCGGCAACGACCTCCTCCAATACTGGGAGGAGGACGACGCGACCGAGGTGATCCTGCTCTACCTCGAATCCCTGGGCAATCCGCGCAAGTTCACCCGCCTGGCCAGGCGCATCGCCCGCGACAAGCCGATCGTGGTGGTCAAGAGCGGCGGCACGCCCGCCGGCCACTCGGCCGAGGAGCTGGGCCTGCCCGACTCGGCGATCAGCTCGCTGTTCGCCCAGGCCGGCCTGATCAGGGTCGACGACCTCATCCAGCTCTTCGACGTCGGCCAGCTCCTGGCCTACCAGCCGCTGCCCGCGGGCCCGAGGGTCGCCCTCGTGACCAACTCCGACGCGCTCGGCCTGCTGGCCGCCGACGCCTGCGTCTCGGCGGCCCTCGAACCCCGCCCGCCGGTCAACCTGGGCGCCGCCGCGGGCCCGGCCGAGTTCGGCGCGGCGCTCGCCGGCGAGCTCGGCTCGGCCGACGTCGACGCCGCCGTCGTGATCTACATGCCGCCGATCCCCGGCGAGTCGGACGAGGTGGCGGCCGAGCTGCTGCGCGTCTCCCAGGAGGCCGCCAAGCCGGTGCTCGCCACGTTCCGCGGTCATCTGGGCATGCACGCCTCGCTGCGCGTGCCCAGCGGCTCCGGCCGCACGCCCGCGCGGGGCTCGATCCCGTCGTACGCGGCGCCGGAGGAGGCGGTCAGGGCCCTCGCCCACGTGGTCCGCTACGCCACCTGGCGGGCCCACCCGGCCGTGCCGCCGCCCGAGCTCGACGACATCGACAGCGCCCGCGCCAAGGAGTTGGTCCTCACGGCCCTCTCCGAGGCCGCGCCCGATGCCCCGCCCGCTGAGGCGGTCCCGGCCGCACGCGACGCCCGGCCTGCTGAGGAGGCTCCGGCCGTCGGGGGGAGCCCGGAGGTGCCGGGCCGTTCCGGGAGCGAGCCGGTGGCCGCGCCGGGGTTCGCCGAGCCGGGGCCGCCGGTCGAGGTGGACGCCACCGAGCTGCTGTCCT